>JASHSH010000479.1 GCA_030040955.1 Rhodospirillales bacterium | reverse complement strand
CCGGCGGAGGCGCCGCCCGCCGCCTTCCGCTGGAAGGGCCGGCTGCACCGGGTGGCCCTGGCCGAGGGACCCGAGCGCATCGCCGCCGAATGGTGGCACGCCGCGACCCCGCCGCCGCCCTCGGCCTTCCGCGACTATTGGCGGATCGAGGATGGCGAAGGGCGGCGCTTCTGGCTGTTCCGCGACGCCGGCCAGGGCGGGTGGTTCCTGCACGGGCTGTTCGCCTGACCCCGCCAGCCCGACGGGCACGTAAGAAAAAGACTCAGCCGATGTGCCGGGCGAGGAACTCGGTGGTGTGCTTCCAAGCCTCGGCGTAGGCGGTCTTGTCGAACGAAGCGCGCTGGTTGCAGGCGAAGCCGTGCCCCGCATCGTAAAGATGGATGGGCACACCGGGCTGCGCCGCGCGTATCTCCTCGACCATGGTCATCGGGATGCCGGCGTCGAGCCGGCCAAAATGCATGATCACCGGGCAGCGCGGCTTTTCCTTGGCGAAGCGCGCGATCTGGCCGCCGTAATAGCAGACCGCGGCATCGAAGGTGAGCCGGCAGGCGGCCAGCCAGGCGAGCGAGCCGCCGAAGCAATACCCGGCTATGCCGACCTTGCCGTCCGCGGCCGCGGCCTTGTGCGCCGCCTCGACGTCGAGCACCGCCTTGTCCCAGTCGATCCGGCCGACCAGCTCGCGGCCCTTGGCGATGTCGTCCGGCGCGTAGCCAACTTCGAAACCGCGGTGCAGCCGGTCGAACAGAGCGGGCGCGATGGCGAGATAGCCCTCGTGCGCGTAGCGTTCGGTCACGTCGCGGATATGGCTGTTGACCCCGAATATCTCCTGGATCACGACGACGCCGCCGCGCGGCTTGCCCATGGGTGCCGCCGCCCAGGCCTGGAACTTGTGCCCGTCGGACGCGATCAGGCTGACGAATTCGGCCACCGCTCTCCTCCCCCAAGGCGTGCCGGCGCGCATCTTGCCGCGCCTTGGCCGGGGACGCCAGATCGGTTATGCGTGGGCTCCAGCCCCGAATTCGTCCGCGATGAGCCAGACCAAGCCCGTCCTTCTCGCGCTCGACCCGATTCCCGACGCGGTGCAATCGCGGCTCGCGGCGGCATTCGCCGTTCGTCATGCGAGGACGGAGCGCGAGCGGGCCGGACTGCCAGCCGCCCTTGCCGGCAAGGTGGAGGCGGTGACCGCGTACGCCACGCGCATCAACGCGGCCCTGCTGGAGCGTCTGCCGCGCCTGCGCATCGTGGCCTCGGCCGGCGACGGGGCGATCGACCGCGCGGCCGCCGAGCGGCGCGGGGTCATCGTGACGCTGGGGACGGATCGTCGCGCGGAGGAGGAGGCCGAGCGGGCGATCGGCCTCGCCGTCGCCGCGGCCCGCAATATCCTGGGCGGGGATTCGTACGTGCGGGCCGGCGCGTGGCCGGTCAAAGGCCATTTCCCGCTCGCCATCTCGGCGACCGGCAAGACCCTGGGCCTGCTTTCGCTGGGTCCGCTCGGGCACGCGATTGCCGCCCGCGCCCCCGCCTTTGGTATGCGTATCGCGTATGGCGGCGCCAAGTCTCCCGACGCGCCCTGGCCGCACCACCCGGATTCGGCGGCGCTGGCCACGGCGTCGGATTTCCTGGTTCTGGCCGAAGGCGGCGGACCCAGGCTCGACGCCCGAACATTGGCCGCCTTGCGCCCGCGTTCCGTCCTGGTCTGCCTGGTTCCCGCCGGCGCGGGGGATCTCGACCTCCTGGCCGAGATGCTGCGATCCGACCGGCTGGGCGGGGCGGCGATCCGGCTCGGCCCCGATCGGGGCGCCGAGGCGGTGCGCCTAGCCGCCGTCCCCCGACTGATCGTGCAGCCGCCGCTCGCCGACGAGACCGCGGCGGACGCCCGTGCGCGGGCGATGGCCGAGACTCTGTTGGCCTTTTTCGCCGGCAAGCCGGCCTTCGCGGACGCACAGTAGCCGAATACGTTCCCGAACGATCGTTCGACTCGAATCCTGGTAGACGCACGATTCCGGCGACCACTAGGAATAGGCGGCGAGGTCTTCGCGCATTTTTGCCGGAATTTCGAGCGGACGGCGGGTGGCGAGGTCGATCACCACGCCGACGATCTCACCCGATGCCGCGCATACATCCTCCGCGAACACCCCGTTGGCCAGAGTGACCGAGCTGCGCCCGAGCCGGACCACGCGGGTGCCGATGCGCAGCCGCGTGCCCCGGCCGAGCTCGCGGTGATATTCGATCACCTGGCGGACCAGGGCGAAGCCGCGCCCGTGCTCTCCCGGCGCCTGGCCGATGGCGGAGAGCAGCGACACCCGTCCCGATTCGAAATAGCCGGCGAAGGCGGCATTGTTACAATGGCCGAGCGCGTCGAGATCGGCGAAGCGGACCTGGTCCTCGATCCAGAACCGGTAATGGTCGGGGTGCAGCGCCGGCGAATCGCCGCTCACGGGGTTTCGGCCGCCCGCATCTCGTAATGCGCCGATTTGGCATCGAAATGCGCCAACACTTCGCGGGCGGCGGCGGGAACCACCGCTTCCTCCCAGCTCGCGCCGGCGAATTCCTTCACCGCCTCCAACGTGTCGAACCACATCACGGTGACGAACTCCACCTCGTCGCCGAGATCGCGCCGCAACAGCTCGATGCGGCGGAATCCGCCGACGCCGCGCCCCAGGATCGCCGGGAATATGCGGGTGCGCAGCAGCGCCTCGTAGGCGTCGGCGTTCGCCTGGCTGGTCCAGCCGCGCCACAGTCGCGCGATCATTCGCCCTCCCCACTCGTCCGCCCTAGGTAGCAGATCGCCCGCCCCGGCGCACCCGGCCCGGCGCAAGCTCGACCGAGGTGGTGCGCGGACCTATCCTTACAGCAAACCCGCCACGGGGGGAGGCAAGCGATGCCCCAGCTTCGGAGCAGCCGAACCGGTTGGATCGGGGTCGTCTCGATCGGCGCGGCACTCCTGATATTGCCGCTGGCGGCGCGCGCCGTGCTGACGGCCGAGGCGCTTTATTCGTCGCGCACGATCGTGACCGGCACGCGGGAGGAAAATCGTCCCGCCGGGTTCGCCAATTGCATCGAGGACGTGCTGGTCAAGGTCTCGGGCGACGCGCATTTGCTCGACGACCCTCGCCTCGACCCGATCAAGGCCGACGCGGGCAGGCTGGTGACCGCGATCCGCTATCACGACCGGATGGAGGGCATTCCGCACCATGACGAGCAGGGCACGCGCGACCGGCCCTACGACCTGTTCGTCACCTTCGACAAGGACGGAATCGACGCCGCCCTCGCTTCGCTGGGGCTGAAGCCGTGGACCGGGCCGCGGCCCAAGATCGCGGTGTTCCTCGGCATCCGCACCGCGCGGGGCGACTATGTGCTGGCCTTCGACGGGGAGCGCGGCATCGACCAGCGCGAGTCGCTCGACGCCGCCGCCACGCGGCGAGGTCTGGAGGAGGCGCTGCCCAGCCAGGCGCAGCTCGATGCGCGCAAGATCGATTTCGACGGGCTCGCCGAGGGACCTCCGGCGGACGAGGATCGGGCCGCCCGGGAAGCCGGCGGCGACCGGGCGCTGTCCGGCACGCTGGCGTGGAACGACGCGACGCTCGGCTGGACCATTCAATGGCGCTTCCGCGATGGCGGCCAGACCTACGCGTGGGGCGCCAAGGGCGTCTCGTTCGACGTCGCGTTCCGCAAGGGTTTCGAGGGGGTGGAGACGATCGTCTCCGGACACGGCTCGCCACCGGCCTGACGAGCTCCGCGACCCCCACCCCTGCCCCTCCCCGCTGAGGGGGAGGGGTTCATCCTTGGTGCACGCCCCCTCCCCTTTTACGGGGAGGGATGGGGTGGGGTGATCTCCAATTTGAACCGAGCAGGTCCGCCCTCACCGATTGGTGTCGATCGGCGCGCAGTTGGTGCGCCCCGACATCACGCAATCCTGGATGTCGGAAGCGCCCTTGAGCACGTGGCCGACAAACAGCGCCCCCAAAACGAGGACCAGGATCACCGCCAGCGCGGCCAAGTTCGCCCGCGACCGCGCCTTGCGGTCTTCCTCTTCGTCGTCGGCATCCGCCATCGACGCACTATAGCGCGAAGGTGCCATGCGCCCAACGCGCGCGTCCGGCCTCGACAAGGCGGGCGGATGGGAGGATGTTTCCGCCCCGGCGACGAGCCGGAGCCCGCCGCTCCGCGCCGTCCGCGTCCGAGGCCCTTCCCCGCCATGCGCCAGCTCTCGCCCGAAACCAGGACGCTCGCCGGAATCGGGCTGGCCTTCCTCGGTTTCGCCATCCTGTCGGGCGGCGACGTGTTGGCGAAATATCTGAGCGCGCGCTACTCGATCTTCGAAATCACGACCGTCGATTCTCTGGCCGCCCTCTCCGTGGTCCTGCCGCTCAGCTTGCGCGCGGTCGGGCCGCGCGGGCTGATCCCGAACGACCCCACCCGGGTGGTGCTGCGGGCCGTTCTCGGCGCGGTCTCGGCGATCACCGGCTTCCTGGCTTTCTCGCGCACCAGCATGGCCGACGTCTATTCGATCGCCTTCGCCACGCCGCTGATCGTGACCGCGCTGTCGATGCCCCTCCTCGGCGAGCGCGTCGACTGGCGGCAATGGTCGGCGGTGCTGCTCGGCTTCGCCGCCGTGCTGTTCATCCTGCGTCCCGGATTTGCCGCTCTGCGGGTCGGTCAAATGCTTGCCATCGGTTCGACGCTGACCTGGGCGCTCTCGCTGCTGCTGATGCGCCGGATCGCGCAGAGCGAGCGCACCGGAACCATCCTGACCACATTCCTGCTCGCGCTCGGACTGATTTGCGCGCCGGTCGCGGCGTTCGAGTTCCGCACGCCCTCGGCGGGCGCGCTCGCGCTGATGGCGGCGACCGGATTGTGCACCGGGCTCGGCAATCTGAGCCTGATCCAGGCGTTCCGGCTGACCCAGGCGGCGACGGTGTCCTCGTTCCAGTACAGCCAGCTGCTGTGGGGCGTGATCTTCGGGCTGCTGCTGTTCGGCGACCGGCCGAACTCGGCCACGCTGCTGGGATCGG
>JASHSH010000478.1 GCA_030040955.1 Rhodospirillales bacterium | reverse complement strand
ACCACCAGCGGCCGACCACGGAGGTGTCGGTGCGGCCGAGCGTCATCATCGCGCGGCCTCCGGCTTCGCCATCGCGCGCACCAGATCGCGGAACGCATCGCCGCGCTGCTCGAAGCTCTTGAACTGGTCGAACGAGGCGCAGGCGGGCGAGAGCAGCACCACCGGCGCGGGCTTGCTCTCGGCCAGCGCGGCCGCGCGGGCGCGCTCGACCGCCACCCCCAGCGTGCCGCATTGCTCGCAGGCGACCTTGCCGGCGAGCGTGCGGCCGAAGGCCTGGGCCGCATCGCCGATCAGGAAGGCGCGGCGGATGCGTGGGAACAGCGGCGCCAGCGAATCGATGCCGCCTTCCTTCGCCTGGCCGCCGGCGATCCAATAGATGTCGTCGTAGCAGACCAGCGCCTTGGCCGCGGCGTCGGCGTTGGTCGCCTTCGAATCGTTGACGTAGCGCACGCCCTCGATGGTGGCGACCAGCTCCTGGCGGTGCGCAAGGCCCGGATAGCTGGCGAGGCCCGCGCGGATCTGCTCGGCCGAAAGCCCGAGCGCGCGCACGGCCGCGTAGGCCGCGCAGGCGTTCTGCCAATTGTGCCGTCCCGGCAGGGTCGGGATCGCGCGCAGGTCGATCTCGACCGGCGACTTCAGCTCGCGCCGGTCGATCAGAATTCCCTCCGGCGCGCAGACGCCGCCCGAGCGCATCGCCACCACCGAGACCGCGATGGCGCGCGCGTACATCTCGCGGCGCAGGGAATCGTAGATGCGCTTGCTCGGCTCGTCGTCGACGCCGACCACGGCGATGCCGTCCTCGCGCAGCCGCGCGAACAGGCTCGCCTTGGCCGCGATATAGCCTGGCATGCCGCCGTGCCGGCCGAGATGGTCGGGCGTGATATTGAGCAGCACGCCCTGATCGAACTTGGCCTTGTCCAGCAGCTCAAGCTGATAGGAGGAAAGCTCGAGCACATAGGTGCCGTCGCGATCGAGCGCGGGCAGATCGAGCGCGGGCGTCCCGATATTGCCGCCCGCCGCCGCCTTGCGTCCGGCCGCGGCCAGCAGATGCGCGATCAGCGCGGTGGTGGTCGACTTGCCGTTGGTCCCGGTCACGGCGACGTAGCGCGCGCGCGGGCAGGCGATGACCAGAAGCTCGACATCGCACAGCAACGGCAGGCGCAGGGCGCGGGCCCGCTCGGCCACCGGATGCGGCTTCGGAAAGGTGTGCGGGATGCCGGGGCTCCACATCACCATTTGCGCGTAGCGCAGGTCGGCCTTGGCGAGATCGGTGAGCGGCAGCCCGGCCCGGCGCGCGGTCTCGCGCGCGCCCGCGTCGTCGTCCCAGGCCCAGACCTTGGCGCCGGCCGCCAGCAGCGCGCGCGCCGCCGAGCTGCCCGAGCGCCCGAGCCCCATCACCGCCACCGTCTTGCCAGCCAGGAAGGGAACCGGAGGCACCTTGGCTCCTAGCGCAGCTTGAGGGTGGACAGGCCGGCGAGCGCGAGGATGCCGGCGATGATCCAGAAGCGAATGACGACCGTGGGTTCGGCCCAGCCCTTCTTCTCGAAGTGATGGTGGAGCGGTGCCATGCGGAACACGCGCCGCCCGGTCAGCTGGAACGAGGCGACCTGCACGATCACCGAGACGGTCTCCAGCACGAACAGACCGCCGACGATGGCAAGCACGATCTCGTGCTTGGTCACCACGCTGACCGCGCCGAGCGCGCCGCCCAGCGCGAGCGAACCGGTGTCGCCCATGAACACCATGGCGGGCGGCGCGTTGAACCACAGGAACCCAAGCGCGGCGCCGACCAGGGCGCCGCAGAACACGGCGAGCTCGCCCGCGCCGGGCACGTGGTGGATCTGAAGGTAGTTCGAGAACACCGCGTGGCCGACCAGGTAGGAGATCAGGCCGAATACCGCGGCCGCGATCATCACCGGCACGATGGCGAGCCCGTCGAGCCCGTCGGTGAGGTTCACGGCGTTGCAGGCGCCGACCATGACGAAGGCGGCCATCGCCAGATAGAGCCAGCCGAGCTGGAGCAGGACGTTCTTGAAGAAGGGTAGGGCCAGGGCCTGGGCGAGCGGCGCGGCCTCCTTGTCCATGGTCAGCCAGGCCGCCGCCACCGCGATCGCGATCTCGAGCAGCAGTTTTAGTTTGCCGGGCAGGCCGCGCGAGCTGCGGCGGGTGACCTTGAGATAGTCGTCGGCGAAACCGATCAGCCCGTAGCCGAGCGTGACCAGCAGCACGATCCAGACATAGAGGTTCGACAGATCCGCCCACAGCAACGTGGCGAAGGCCAGCGCCAACAGGATCAGGAATCCGCCCATCGTGGGCGTGCCCTTCTTCGACAGGATGTGGCTTTCGGGCCCGTCGCTGCGGATCGGCTGGCCCTGTCCCTGATTGCGGCGCAGCAGCGCGATCACCACCGGCCCGGCGAGAAACGAGATCACCAGCGCGGTCACCATCGCGCCGCCGGTGCGGAACGTGATGTAGCGGAACAGGTTGAATACGGTCACCTGCTCGGCCAGCGGGGCAAGAAGGTTGTAGAGCATCCGTCCGTTTCCCCTAGGCTCCCGCGCCCGTTCGCCGGGTCGCGCCGTTGCGTTCGAGGGCGGCGACCACGCGGCCCATGCGGCTGCCGGCCGAGCCCTTCACCATGACCAGATCGCCCGCGTGCAGGCCGGCGCAGACCAGCTTCGCGGCGCCGTCGGCGTCGGCCGCGTGCCCGCCGCGCAGGGCGGCCGGCAGCGCATCGTGCAGGTGATGCATCAGCGGACCCGCGGTGTAGACCAGGTCGATGCGCCACTCGGTCAACGGCGCGGCGAGGCCGGCGTGGAAGGCGGGCGCATCGTCGCCGAGCTCGAGCATGTCGCCGAGCGCGGCGACGCGGCGGCCGTGATGACCGGGCCTGGCCGCCGCCAGCGTGGCGATCGCGGCGCGCATCGCCGCGGGGCTCGCATTGTAGGATTCGTCGATCACCTCGATCTGGCCGTCGCCCCAGGGCAGGCGCAGCCGCGCGCCGCGGCCCTTCGGCGCGGTCATCGCCGCGAGTGCGGCCGCCGACTTGCGCAGATCCGCACCGACCGCGCGCGCCGCCAGCAGCACCGCCAGGCTGTTGCGCGCCCAGGGCAGGCCCACCGCGCCGATGCGGTAGCCGAGCGCCTCGTCGCCGAGCAGGGCGAAGGCCAAGGTCGCGTCCGGGTCGATCGCCACGTCGAGCAGCCGCGCATGGCTGTCGATATGGCTGCCGAACCCCTCGACGCGGCCGATGCCGGCGGCACGCGCCCGCTGGGCGAGCAGCGCGAAGTGGGGATTGTCGCGCGGCAGGATGGCCGCGCCGCCTGCCTCCACGCCCAGGAAGATCTCCGCCTTGGCCTCGGCGATCTCGACCGTCGAGGCGAAGAAGGCGAGATGCGCCGGCTCGACGGCGGTGATCACCGCGACCTCGGGGCGGACCATGCGGGTGAGGTCGGCGATTTCGCCCTTGTGGTTCATGCCGAGCTCGAACACGGCATAGTCCGCGTTCGCGGGCATGCGGGCGAGGGAGAGCGGCACGCCCCAGTGATTGTTGAGATTGCCCGCCGAGGCGTGGGTCGCGCCTTGGGCGGCGAGCGCGAGCCGCAGCATTTCCTTGGTGCCGGTCTTGCCGACGCTGCCGGTGACCGCGACGACGCGCGCCCGGGTGCGCGCCCGCGCCGCGATGCCGAGCGCGCGCAGCGCGGCCAGCGTGTCGGCGACCTCGATCAGCGGCGCGTCCTTGGCCAGGCCCTGCGGGCGGCGGGCGACGATGGCGGCGGC
>JASHSH010000477.1 GCA_030040955.1 Rhodospirillales bacterium | reverse complement strand
ATGCCGACTAGGGAGATCCGCCGCCGCCTGGCGCGCGCCATCATCATCGACCGCGCCACGCCGAACGGCGATTCGCTGGTCGAGCGCGTCGCCCGCGCCCGCTCGCGCGAGAACTACCGCTTCGCCGCCCGCTTCGTCGCCGGCAAGCGGGTGCTCGATATCGGCGGGGGCGCCGGGCTGGGCCACGATCTGTTGCTGGAGGCCGGCGCCGCCTCGATCGTCTCGCTCGATCCCCATGTCGGCGGGCCGCCGGGCGCGCTCGATCCGCGCGTGCGTTTCGTGCGCGGCGATTTCCTGGCCCATCCGCTCGACGATGCCGCGTTCGACACGATTGTCTGCCTCGGCACCCTCTTTTATCTCGCCGACACCGACGCGGCGCTCGCCAAGATGCATCGGCTGCTCGCGCCCGGCGGCACGCTGGTCGTGAATTGCATCAACCAGCGCCTGGTGCGGCGCTATTTCGCCATGGCGCTGGAGGAGATCGACGGCAAGTTCACCGCCGCCTACGACGAGCCCGGCCTGCGCGAGCGCATCCGGCACCGCTTCGCCGCCGAGCCCGCCTTCTACGTCCAGCAGCCGGTGCCGATGTCGCGCTCGCTGGCCGATCGCGTCGGTTTCTGGCTGGCGCCGCTCACCTGGACCTGGCGCCGCCACCCGGTGATGCCCAAACCGCCGGGCACCGAGGGCATGTTCGTCTGCGCGGTCGTGAGCAAGGCCGGCTGAGGCGGTTGCGTGATCGCCGAAGTCAGCGCGCTCATCCTCGCCTACCGCTATTGGGCCATCCTGGCGATCTCGCTGTTCGAGGCGCCGCTGATGAGCATCATCATCGGCTTCTTCGTCGCCACCGGCGACGTCGATCTCTACTACGCCTTCGCCCTGGTCGTGCTCGGCGATTTCATCGGCGACACCTTCCTGTGGGTGGTGGGCAGGCGCTTCCGCCCGCTGTTCGAGCGGCTCGGTCTCAAGCTCAACCTGTCGCGCGCGCGGGCGCGCAAGGTGATCGAATATCTCGGCTCGCGCGACCGCCGCGCCGTGGTGATCGCGAAGCTGGTGCACGGCATCGGCTTCACCGGGCTGATCGCGGCGGGCAGCGTGCGCATGCCGTTCGTCCGCTTCATCCTCACCTGCGTCACGGTGACGGTGTGCCAGTCCGCGGTGCTGGCGGGCGTGGGCGTGCTCTCGGGGCGCGCCTACCAGTCCTACGCCTCGCTGCTCGGCTATGTCGACGCCGCGGTGGCCGCGGTGGCGCTGCTCGCGCTGTTCCTGCTCTACCGCCGCCTGGTCGCCGCCATCGGCGAAGAGAAGCCGGGGGAGTAGGGGCGGCGCTATCCCTTCCCGCCGAGGAATTTCATCAGGCTGTTGACGAAGCCCTCGAAGCTGCTGCCGGTCTCCGCTCCCGGCGCGGCGGGGGCCAGCGTCTGGCCGCCGCGTCCGGTCGGATTTGCCCCCTGCGCGGGTGCCGCGCCGGGCGCCGATGCCGCCTGCGCCACGGCTTCGACCGAGGCGCCGGGGAGCGCGCGGGCGGCGAGTCCATGGTTCGCGTCCATCATCACCGTGTGCCAGAGCTCGGCCGGCAACGTGCCGCCGGTCACCCGCTTCATCGGCGCGTCGTCGTCATTGCCCAGCCACACCCCGGTCACATAGTCCGCGGTGAAGCCGATGAACCAGGCGTCGCGGTAATCCTGCGTGGTGCCGGTCTTGCCGGCGGCGGGACGGTCGAGCGCGGCGCGCTTGCCGGTGCCCTCGGCGATCACCGCCTGCATCAGCTCGTCCATCTCGGCCAGCATCAGCGGCTGCACCACGCGGCCGGCGCCGCCGCCCTCGCGCCGGTAGATCGAGCGGCCCTGGCGGTCGTCGATGCCGGCGACGCCATAGGCGAACACGCCGTCGCCGTCGTTGGCGAAGCTCGCATAGGCCGTGGTCATTTCGAGCAGGGTGGTGTCCGAGGTGCCGAGCGCGAGCGAGGCGTCGTCGCCGAGCGCCTCCGCGATGCCGAGCCGCTTGGCCACGGCGGCCACCGTCTTGGCGCCGATCTTCTCGATCAGCCGCACCGCGGCGACGTTGCTCGACTTGGCGAAGGCGCGGTGCAGCGTTATCTCGCCCTCGTAGGTGCCCTCGTAGTTCTGCGGGTGGTAGTCGCCCGAGGCGATCGGCTCGTCGAGAATGCTGTCCGAGGGCGTCCAGCCCGCTTCCATCGCCGCGAGATAGAGGAACGGCTTGAACGAGGAGCCGGGCTGGCGCAGCGCCTGCACCGCGCGGTTGAACTGGCTGTCGGAATAGTCCGCGCCGCCCACCATCGCGCGCACCGCGCCGTCGGGGCTCATCACCACGATCGCGCCCTGGCTCGCGCCGGCCTTCTTGCCGGGCCCGTCGAGCATCGCGGCGAGCGCGGCCTCGCAGCGGCGCTGGAGGCTCATGTCGAGCGTGGTGCGCACCACGACGTCGCGGTCCTCGCGCACATATTGCTCGACATGGTCGCGCACCCAGTCGGCGAAGAAGCGGCCCGACAGGCTCGCCTTGCGCACGCCGGACGGACCGGTGCGCGCCGCGCGGTCGGCGTCGGCCTCGGTGATGTCGCCGACCGCGACCATGTTGTCGAGCACCTGGCGCGTGCGCTCGCGCGACAGATCGGCGTCCGAGAGCGGGTTGTAGCGCGACGGCGCCTTGAGCAGCCCGGCGATCAGCGCCGACTGGTAGAGATCGAGCCGGGTCGCCGGAATGCCGAAATAGCGGCGCGCGGCGGCGTCCACGCCCCAGGTTCCGTTGCCGAGATAGACCCGGTTCAGATAGAGCGCGAGAATCTGGTCCTTGGTGAAGCGGCGTTCGAGCTCAAGCGCCAGCAGCACCTCCTGCACCTTGCGCTTGAGGCTGCGCTCGGGGGTGAGGAACAGGTTCTTGGCGAGCTGCTGCGTCACCGTCGAGCCGCCCTGCACCACATGGCCGGCGCGCAGGTCGGCGACGAGAGCCCTCGCCATGCCGATCGGGTCGAGCCCGAAATGGCTGTAGAAGTGGCGGTCTTCGGTGGCGAGCACCGCCTCGGGCAGATATTTGGGCAGCTGCGCCAGCGTCACCGGCTCGCCATAGATGTCGCCATAGGCCGCGATGGTCTCGCCGTCGGCCGAAAGCAGCACCAGGTTCGGCTTGCGCGTCGTCGCGGTCAGGCTGTCGAGATCGGGCAGATCGGTGGAATAGAGCGCGACGATGCCGCCCGCGCCGATCAGCCCCAGCAGCACGAGCGAGATCGCCAGCCCGACCAGATGCGCGACCCAGCCTCCGCGCCGGCGCTTGCCGCCCCCGCCGCCGCGTCCCGATCCGCCCGCGCCGCCGCCGGAAGCCGGCTTCGGCCCGCCGCGTTTCGATCTGGCCAGCCGGGGAAGTTTGGGCAGTTTGGGCAGGCGCAGGCGCAGCCAGGCGATCGCCGGCCAAGGTGAGGCGGGCAGCGCCGAGACCAGCGACGGCCGATCGCCGGGGTCGATGCGCAATCCGGTTCCGGACTTGCGCGAGGAGTGGGGGGCCATCGTCTTTTCTATACCATATCTTGCGGTCGCGCGCAGCGGCCGGAACCGAATTCAGTAGTGCTTACAAAATGTTGCGCCCGATTTGCGGCTAAACTACGATGATTTCGCGGCGGAAGCGGCGGCTTCCGTTCGACATTCGCGGGGGTTCGCCGGATGACCGAGCTGATCGTCACGCTGACCGACGAGACGCGCGCGCGCCTCGAAGCGCTCGCGGGCCAAATGGAACTCAGCGTGACCCAGTGCCTCGATCGGGCGGTGGCCGAATTCGTCGACAGCTGGGAAGATCATCTGCGCACGGTGGCCGCGCTGGCCGAGGACGAGGCTCGCCCGATCCTGCGCGCGGTGAACGAGTAGCCGATCGCCCTGCCGCCGCCGCGCGCGCGCGGCGCCGCATCCTCACTCGACATATTCGCCGGGATAGACGCCCCAGAACTCGTCGCGCTTGAGCCAGCCCTGGAAGTTGGCGACCTCGATCTTGCAGAATTCCTTGCCGTGCGGGCAGGCGATCAGCCGGCCGATGACGTTCGGCTCGAGCAGGGCGACCGCCGGGGATTTGGCGTCCGCGTCCGCGCGCAGGCGCCGCTCGGCGCCGGTCACCACCACCATGCGGCGCACGCCGAGCATGCTTTCGTGCACCCAGCCCTCGGTTCCCTGCCAGTCGCGGATCTTCCGCCACACCTCGAACTCGGCGATCACCTCGACGGGCAGATCGCGCCGCGTATAGACCCAGTCGACCGGATAGCGCACGCCGGGCCCGCTGCGCAGATTGACCTCGTCGGAGCGGAGCGAGACGAAGCGCGGCAGCGGCAGCCCGCTGCCCTGCGCCTGCGCGAACGCCGTCGCCGGCAGGGCCGCGAGAAGCAGTAGGGCGAGGCCGAGGCGGCGGAAATTCCAGGTCGGACGGGCTGGCGGCGCGCGGAGCGACATCGGCGAGACGCGCATTTTCTGCCAGCCCCCGCGCGCGCGGTCAAGGCGATCCGTCACAGCTGCTGCACTGCGAACCCAGCCCCTGGACACGCGCCCGCCCGATGCTACAGGGTGGGCCAAACGGGCGAAGGTCCGTCCCCGGGAGGGCGAGGATGGTGTCCAGGAAGCCGCTGGTGATCGTGACGCGGAAGCTCCCCGACGCGATCGAGACGCGGATGATGGAGCTGTTCGACACCAGGCTGAACGTCGACGACCATCCGATGACCCAGGCCGAGCTGGCCGAGGCGGCGCGCCAGGCCGACGTGCTCGTGCCCACGGTGACCGACCGGATCGACGCCGCCGTGCTCGCCGCGGCCGGGCCCACGCTCAAGCTGATCGCCAATTTCGGCGCCGGGGTGGACCATATCGACCTCGCCGCCGCGCGCGAGCGCGCGATCCTGGTCACCAACACGCCCGACGTGCTGACCGAGGACACCGCCGACATGACGATGGCGCTGATCCTCGCCGTGCCCCGCCGCCTCGCCGAGGGCGTGCGCCTGGTGCGCGCCGGCCGCTGGGCCGGCTGGGCGCCGACCTTCATGCTCGGCCACCGCATCTGGGGCAAGCGGCTCGGCATCATCGGCATGGGGCGGATCGGCCAGGCGGTGGCGCGGCGGGCGCGCGGCTTCGGCCTCGCCATCCACTATCACAACCGCAAGCGCGTCCATCCCGAGATCGAGCGCGAGCTCGAGGCGACTTATTGGGAAAGCCTCGACCAGATGCTCGCGCGCATGGACGTGCTCTCGATCCATTGCCCGCACACGCCGGCGACCTATCACCTGCTCTCGGCGCGGCGCATGGCGCTGATCCAGCCGCACGCCTATCTGGTCAACACCGCGCGCGGCAACGTGGTCGACGAGGCGGCGCTGACCCGGCTGCTGGCCGCCGGATCGATCGCCGGCGCCGGGCTCGACGTCTACGAGCACGAGCCGGCGATCAATCCCAAGCTGCTCGAGCTCGACAATGTGATCCTGCTGCCGCATCTGGGGTCGAACACGATCGAGGGCCGCACCGCGATGGGCGAGAAGGTGCTGATCAACATCAAGACCCATATCGACGGCCATCCGCCGCCCGACCGGGTGCTGGCGAGCCTGCTCTAGGGCGTCCGCGGCCGCCGCGGACGGTGCAGGCGGGGATCGAGCACGAAGCGCTCCTGCGTCCGCAGCCGGTACAATCCCTCCGCCCGCGAGGCGACGAACACGATGTTCCAGCTGTTCGTCGATACCGCGCTCGGGATCAGCACGAAGGCCTGCCGCGCCAGCAGCCCGTCGCCGTAATCCTGCTGCGTCTTGCCGGGCAGGCCGGGATGGAGCCACCGCGCGTCCGGGATATCTTCCGGCTGGACGATATGGATGCGGGCGGGGTCGAGCAGCAGCGCGGAAGTCAGCGTATAGGGAACGGTATCGAGCGCGATGAACCCCGTATTCGCGGCGACCTCGAGGATGGCGGTGGCCGGATCCAGCGAGCAGTAGACGGCGCGCACGCCCTTGCCGTTCCATCGTCCTCCGGCGTCGAACGATCCCTGACCATCGTCCCATACCCGTTCGTACAGGGCGGGAGTAAGCCGCCAAGCCAGAAGGTCGGTGCCGCCGAGCTGGGCCGGCAGCGGGATCACGTGTAGACGCCGAACTCGATCCGCGTAAGTAGGTCTTCGACCAATTCGACCCCGGCGGCGGTGGCCAGCAGATCGATCGGGCGTTCTCGGTTCAGCGCCATCGCCGGACTCTCCAGCCAGCGCGCCGCTTCCTCCGGCGAACCGAACAGCGCCCTCGCGCGGGCGAAAATCTCGGCGAACTTCCAGGCCCGACCGCTCTGCTCGGGGCTCAAGGGCTTGGCCCGGCCGCTCTTGCGGCGTTGCAAGGTGCGCACGCTCATCCCCACAGCCTTCTCGAACGTCGCGGGATCGCGCAGCAGGGCGACATGTTCGACCAGGTGGGTGAGCGCGCCGCCGGGCAGCCCGCGCAACAGAGCCTCGTGCGCCTCGATCCGGTCCGCGATTCGCATTTTCAGCACCTTCCGGCCGCCGAAAATCTCGACCACGTCTTCCAACCTGCTTGCCGATGTCCCCGGGGACTCGACCGTGTTCTCCCGAACCCGCACGACTTCCTCGCCTGCGACAAGTGTCGCAATAAATGTGACACCTGTCGGAATTCGAAGTCAAGCTTGCCGCCCGCCGGCTTGACCCCGTCTCCCGCCCCGCCGCCGATTCCGCTTGACCGGGCCGGGCGCGGGCCTTAGAAACTCGGCTTCCGCGGCCGGGCGCCGCCGAAAAACCTCGGGATTTCAATCATGTCGCGTCGTTGCGAAATCACCGGCAAGGCGGTGCAGACGGGCCACAATGTCAGCCACGCCAACAACAAGACCAAGCGCCGCTTCCTGCCCAATCTCCAGGAGGCGACGCTGCTCTCCGACGCGCTCGGTCAGCTGGTGCATCTGCGCCTGTCCACCAACGGGCTCAAGACCATCGAGCACAATGGCGGGCTCGACGCCTATCTCGGGAAGATGCCCGCCGACAAGCTGCCGCCCGAGGCGCGCCGGCTGAAGCGGCGCATCGAGCGCGCGCTGGCCAAGCGCAAGGCCGCCGCCTGACCGGCGCGGGGGCCTGTTCACGGCTCCCGCTTGTCCCTACACTCTGCGGCAAGTCCGTCTCGGGGGGTCCGACACGGGAGCTTCCGCCATGACCATCGCCATCGACCGCCGCGCCCTGCTCGCGAGCCTCGCCGGCATTCCGCTCGCCGCCCGGCTCGCCGATCCCGAACTCGCCCGCGCCGCCGCCGCGGCCACCGAGCGGTTCAATATCATGACCGCCGGCGGCTACAGCGTGTCCGGCGCGCTCGCCACGCCCGACAAGCTGCCGGCGCCGGTTGTGATCCTGGTCCACGAATGGTGGGGGCTGAACGACCAGATCAAGACGGTCGCGGTCGATTTCGCCGGCCAGGGCTATGTCGCGCTCGCGCTCGACCTGATGGGCGGCAAGGTCGCCGCCACGCCCGACGAGGCCGGCAAGCAGGTGCAGGCGGTCGATCCCGCCCGCGCCAGCGAGATCGCGACCGCCTGGATCGACTGGGCGGGGAAGAACACGCAAGGCAGCGGCAAGGTGGGCATCGTGGGCTGGTGCTTCGGCGGCGGCTGGTCGCTGCTCGCTTCCACGCTCGCGCCGGTGGACGCGACCGTCCTCTATTACGGCAAATGCGATCTCGCGCCCGAGCAGCTCTCGCATCTGAAGGGCCCGGTCATGGGCCATTTCGGGCTTCAGGACCCGCGCATGAACAAGGAGATGGTCGGCAAGTTCGAGGCCGCGATGCAGCAGGCCGGCAAGCCCTATCAGGTGTTCTGGTACGACGCGCCGCACGCCTTCGCCAATCCCACCGGCGCGAACTACCACAAGGAAGACGCGCAGCTCGCCTGGAGCCGCACCACCGAATTCTTCGCCAAGAATTTGAAGGGGTAGGGGCCGGCGCCTGGCCCTCAGCGGGTGGTGCTGTCTAAGTTCGCCTCACCCTGAGGATTTTTCGCCTCTCCTTCGAGTCGATCGCCGCGCGCAACGCGGCGATCCCTCAGGATGAGGCGAAAAATGTCTCGAAGGGGGAGGCGAACTGAGACGCTGCTCAGTGGGCGGCGCCGTGGCAGTGCTTGTATTTCTTGCCCGAGCCGCAGGGACAGGGCGCGTTGCGCGGCGTGGCGCCCCAGGTCGAGGGATCGGAGGCGACGGGGGCGACGCGGCGCATCGTGCGCACGGTCTCGCCCGCCGCCGTTCCCTGGCCGACCGCGGCGGCCTCGGCGAAGGCCGGGTCCTCGCGGCTCTCGGCCATGCGCGGCGGAGGAGGCGGCGGCGGGGGCTGCGAGACGCGCAGCTCCACATGGGCGAGCGCCGCGGTCACCCGCTCGCGCAGCTGCGACAGCATCCGCTCGAACAGGGTGAAGGCCTCGCGCTTGTATTCGTTGAGCGGGTCGCGCTGGCCGTAGGCGCGCAACCCGATGCCCTGGCGCAGATGGTCGAGCGTGAGCAGATGCTCCTTCCAGGTCTGGTCGAGGATCTGGAGGAGGAGGCTCTTCTCCACCATGCGCATCACGTCGGGCCCGTAGTTCGCCGCCTTCTCGGCCATCTTGCGATCGACCGCCTCGCCGATGCGGTGACGCAGCTCCTCCTCGGCGATGCCTTCCTCGGCCGACCATTCCTTGATCGGCAGGTCGAGGTTGAACAGCTGGCCCACGCCGGCATGCAGCCCGTCCACGTCCCACTGTTCGGGGAAGGCGTGCGCGGGCACGCAGCGCGCGATCAGCGCCTCGATCACCTCGCGGCGCATGTCGGCCACGGTCTCCGACACGTCGGTCACGGTCATCAGCTCGCGGCGCTGCTCGTAGATCACCTTGCGCTGGTCGTTCATCACGTCGTCGTAGCGCAGCAGGTTCTTGCGGATGTCGAAGTTGCGCGCCTCCACCTTCTGCTGCGCCTTCTCCAGCGCCTTGTTGATCCAGGGGTGGAAGATCGCCTCGCCCTCGCGCAGGCCGAGCCGCTTGAGCATCCCATCCATGCGCTGCGAGCCGAAGATGCGCATCAGATCGTCTTGCAGCGACAGGAAGAACTTCGACGCGCCGGGATCGCCCTGGCGGCCCGAGCGGCCGCGCAGCTGGTTGTCGATGCGCCGGCTCTCGTGCCGCTCGGTACCGATCACGTAGAGCCCGCCGGCCTCGATGGCGACGCGCTTGAGCTCGGCCACCTGGGCGCGGATCAGCGCGGTGACGCGGCTGCGCTCGGCTTCGTCGGCGATCTCCGCCAGCTCCTGCCTCAGCCGCATCTCGAGATGGCCGCCGAGCTGGATGTCGGTGCCGCGGCCGGCCATGTTGGTGGCGATGGTCACCGCGCCGGGCACGCCGGCCTGGGCGATGATGAAGGCCTCGCGCTCGTGGTGGCGCGCGTTCAGCACCTGATGCGGAATCTTGCGCTTGGTCAGCCGCTCGGACAGCATCTCCGACTTCTCGATGCTGACCGTGCCGACCAGAACCGGCTGCTTGCGCTCGCGGCACTCCTCGATCAGCGCGACGATGGCGGCGAACTTCTCGTCGGCGGTGCGGTAGACCTCGTCGTCGTTGTCGGCGCGGTTGACCGCGACGTTGGTCGGGATCGCCACCACCTCGAGCTTGTAGATCTCCTGGAACTCGTTGGCCTCGGTCATCGCCGTGCCGGTCATGCCGGCGAGCTTCGGATAGAGCCGGAAATAGTTCTGGAAGGTGATCGAGGCCAGCGTCTGGTTCTCGTTCTGGACGGTGGCGTGCTCCTTGGCCTCCAGCGCCTGGTGCAGCCCGTCGGAATAGCGCCGCCCCTCCATCATGCGCCCGGTGAACTCGTCGATGATGACGACCTTGTCGTCCTTGACGATGTAGTCGACGTCGCGGGTGAACAGCTTGTGCGCGCGCAGCGCCTGGTTGACATGGTGCACCAGGGTCACGTTCTCGGCGTCGTAGAGCGAGCCGGCGGTGAGCATTCCTTCGTCGCCGAGCAGGCGTTCGACATGCTCGACGCCCGACTCGGTCAGCGTCACCGTGCGGGTCTTCTCGTCCTTCTCGAAATCCTCGGCGGCGAGCCTGGGAACCAGCGCGTCCACCCGCCGGTACAGTTCGGAATTGTCCTCGGTCGGGCCCGAGATGATCAGCGGCGTGCGCGCCTCGTCGATCAGAATCGAGTCGACCTCGTCGACGATGGCGTAGTGGAACGGCCGGTGCACCATGTCCTCGAGGCGGAACTTCATGTTGTCGCGCAGATAGTCGAAGCCCAGCTCGTTGTTGGTGCCGTAGGTGATGTCGCAGCGATACGCGGCCTGGCGCTGGACGTCGTCGAGGTCGTGCACGATCACGCCGACGGTGAGGTCGAGGAAGGTGTAGATCTGGCCCATCCATTCGGCGTCGCGCCGGGCCAGATAGTCGTTCACGGTGACCACGTGCACGCCCCTGCCGGAGAGCGCGTTGAGATAGACGGCGAGCGTGGAGACCAGCGTCTTGCCCTCGCCGGTCTTCATCTCCGAGATCGTGCCCCGGTGCAGCACGATGCCGCCCATCAGCTGGACGTCGAAATGGCGCTGGCCGAGCGTGCGCTTGGCCGCCTCGCGCACGGTGGCGAACGCATCGACCAGAATGTCGTCCTCGTCCTCGCCGTCCCGCAGCCGGCCGCGCAGCCAGGGCGTACGCGCCTTCAGCTCGGCGTCGGTGAGGCCGGAAAGCTCCGGCTCGAGCTTGTTGATCGCGGCCACGTCGCGCGCCAGCGAACGGAGGACCCGGTCGTTGGCAGTGCCGAACACCTTTCGGGCGATGGCGCCGAACATGCGCTATGACCTCGGCTGGCGGAAGAACGCCGGAACCCGCTCGTCGGGCGCCTGGAGAACGCAGAACAGATAGGCCGCGCGGGCGCCACTGTCAACGTGCGCGGAGGCGAGGAAGAGGCGCGCGGCGCGCCTATCTCCGCTGCCGCGGATGGCTGAGCGGCCGGCCGCCCTGGGCCGATCCGTTGAGCAGCGCGGGCAGGTCGCGCCAGCCATAGGCGACGGCCTCGACCGGCTCGCCGCCGACCGGGATCGGCCGGTGCGCGAGCTGGCGTCCGCCGAGCCGCTCGTAGAAGAAGCGCGACGGATTCGCCCCGATCACCCAGGCGAGCGCGGAATCGTGCCCCGATTCGACCATGCGGGAGAACAGCGCGTGGAGGAGCCGCCTTCCCACGCCCTTGCCTTGCGCGTCCGGCGTCACGTAGAGGGTGAAAATCTCGCCGGCGATGTCGAGCGCGGCTCCCTTCTGCGGCCCGCAATGGCCGAAGCCGATCACTTCGTCGCGCATGTCGGTGGCGACGAGGACGTCGCGCGGCCAGCGCCGCACCAACCCGCTCCACGAGGCGGCCAGACGGCGCTCCGACATGCCCAGCAGCACGCGGTCGGGCAGCATGCCCGGATAGGTCGAGCGCCAGGTCTCGACCTCGATCGCGGCGATGGCGCGGGCGTCGTCCGCTCGTGCCGCTCGTATGCCCGCCATCGCCTCCTCCGCTCTCCCCGCCCGCTCACATAATAGCCCGAACGATGGCCGCCGAAAGCCAAATTCGGCGCGCGCGGACGGCGAATTGGGCCGCTCTTGTGCGCCGGGGCGGGTTGTGCTTAATGCCAAGCGAGCGGGGGGCGGAACCACCCCCGCCGCGCGAAAGGATCATCCCGATGCTTGCCCGTTCGTTGCGCGCCGCCGCGTTCGTCGCCGCGCTCGCCGCCGCACCCGCCCTCGCCGACGACGCGGCGAAGGAGCAGGGCGACCCCGTGGTCGCCACGGTGAACGGACTCGAGATTCACAAATCGACGCTGATCGACGCCTACCAGCATTCGCGGCTGAGCAAGGCGCCGCTCGACGCCGTCTACGAGCAGGTGCTCGACTATGTGATCACCGGCCAGCTGCTGCTCACCGAGGCGAAGAAGGAGAATCTGGAGAACGATCCCGAGGTGAAGGCCGAGTTCAGGAGCGCGCAGAACAACATCCTCGAGCAGACCGTGCTCACCCGCAAGGTCGAGGCCGCCGTCACCGACGACGAGCTGCACAAGCGCTACGACGAGATGGTCAAGAACTCGCCGGCGAAGGAAGAGATCCACGCCCGCCACATCCTGCTCGATTCCGAGGACGCGGCGAAGCAGGTGATCGCCGACCTCAAGGGCGGGGCCAAGTTCGAGGACGAGGCCAAGGCCAAGTCGAAGGATCCGTCGGCGGCGCAGAACGGCGGCGATCTCGGCTTCTTCGGCAAGGACGACATGGTCGCCGAATTCGCCGACGCGGCGTTCAAGATGAAGGACGGCGAGATTTCCGAGACGCCGGTGAAGACGCAGTTCGGCTGGCACGTGATCCAGGTGGTCGAGCGCCGCACCGCGCCGCCGCCGAGCTTCGACGAGGCCAAGGCGAACCTGGTCGGCGAGGCGCGCAACGAGGAGGCGCAGCGCATCATCGAGGCGTTGCAGAAGGACGCCGACATCAAGCGCTTCAACCTCGACGGCACTCCGCAGACCGCGCCGCCGGCGGCTCCGGCCGACGCCGCCAAGCCGGCCGACCAGAAGCAGAACTGAGGCCGGCGTGGCGCACGCCGGTCCGCCTTCGCCGTTCGCGCCGGCGAGCCTGCCCGCATTGCCCGCCATCGCCGGCGTGCGGCTGGCCAGCCATGCCTGCGGGCTGCGCTATGTCGGGCGCGACGATCTGATGCTCGCCGAGCTCG
>JASHSH010000476.1 GCA_030040955.1 Rhodospirillales bacterium | reverse complement strand
ACGCTGGGGCCGGACGAACTGCTCGACGGCTCCATCGCGCCGGCGCGGCTGCTGCACCGGCTGTTCCACGCCGAACGGTTGGCCATTTTCGCGCCCCGGCAGCTGCGCGCGCGCTGCCGCTGCTCGTCCGAGCGGGTCGCGCGCACGCTGCGCGCCTTCCCGCGCGGTGAAATCGAGGCGCTGCGCGACACCGCGGGCCGCGTCTCGGTCACCTGCGAATTCTGCGGCACGGCCTATGTGCTGGGCGACGCGGAGCTCGAACGCGTCTACGCGGCGGGGGCGTGAGCGGAGGCGTCGATTCCGTTCGCCTCTCTTTCGACAAGATTTTCGCCTCTCCTTCGACTCGGCGCCGTGCGCCGGCTCAGGACGAGGCGAAAAATCGCTCACCCTTCGACAGGCTCAGGATGAGGCAGACCGGCGCGGCACCCGCCGGCCCCGGGGCTTGACGGGGCCTTGCCCGTCGGGACAATGCGGCGCCCGCGCAACAGGAGTTCGCCCGATGCGCATCCCATTCCTGCGGCAGATCGTCCTCGCCGGCGCGCTCGGCCTCGGCGCCTGCGCCAACAATCCGCCGCCGATGGGCCCGCCGCCCGAGATCGTGTTCACCAACCAGCGGCCGTTCCTGCTCGGCGTCGCGCGCATCGAGATCGTCGACAAGTTCACGCCGTCCTCGGCCGCGCCGCATATCGAGATGGAGATCGGCCAGCCGCCCGAGCGGGTGATCCGGCGCTGGGTGCAGGACCGGCTCAAGCCGCGCGGCACGGCGGGCACGCTGCGCGTTGTGATCAACGATGCCAGCGCGACCTCGGTGCAGTTGCCGGCGCCGAAGGGCGCTTCCGAGCTGTTCGGCCCTCCGGCGAGCACCAAGGTGGACATGGCGGTCGACGTGACCTTGCAGATGCTGGATGCGCAGCAGTTCGTGCTGTCCGAGGTCACCGGCAAGGCCGCGCGCAGCCGCACCATCCCCGGCGACGTCAAGCTCAACCAGCGCGACGACATCATCCGCGACATGGTGGCCGACCTGGTCGCCGGGCTGGACAGCGAGGTGGACCCGCAAATCCGCGCCACCTTCGGCCAGTGGCTGCTGACCCAGTAGGCGCGGGGGGCGCATGCGGTTGAATATCGCGGCCTTCGAGTCGGCACCCCTGGCCGGCGCGCCTTATCCGCACGCGATCGTGCCCGGGTTTCTCGATGCCGAATCGCTCGACGAGGCGGCGCGCGACTTTCCCCGGCTCGACTTCCCCGGCTCGTTCCCGCCCGACGCGCTCGACTACGGGCCCGGCTTCGCCGCGCTGCTCGCCGCGATGGAAGGCGCGACGCTGCGCCGCGCGGTGGCGGCCAAGTTCGGGCTCGAGCTCGAAGGGCGGCCGGTGATGGCGACCGTGCGCGGGATGGCGCGCGCGCGCGACGGGCAGATCCACCGCGACGCGGATTTCAAGCTCGTCACGCTGCTGCTCTATCTCAACGCGGGATGGGAGGGCGAAGGCGGGCGGCTGCGCGTGCTGCGCTCGGCCGGGGACATCGAGGACTATGCCGCGGAAATACCGCCCGCCGGCGGCACGCTGTTCGCGTTCCGCTGCACGGCCGAGGCCTGGCACGGGCACAAACCGTTCGACGGGCCGCGCCGCTCGCTCCAGATCAACTATGTCACCGACGCGGCCGCGATGCGCCGCGAACTCGCGCGGCATCGGTTCTCGGCGCGGATGAAGCGGCTGGGCCGGATGGTGGGGATCGGGGGCGGAAAGGCGGCGTAGGGCGCTGCGTCTACACCCCCACCCCTGCCCCTCCCCGCGCAAGCGAGGGAGGGGAAAATCCGGGGTGCACACGAGAAAAACTCCCTCCCCCTTGCGGGGAGGGTCGGGGTGGGGGTCCAGACCGCCCCCCTACAGCCTTAGATTCGTCCTTTTGAAAAGCTCGGCCTGGGGCAGCGGCGCGAAGTCCTTGATCTCGGGCGAGGGCTTGCCGAACAGATAGCCCTGGACGTAGTTGCAGCCGCAGTCGCGGCAGAAATCGAGCGCCTCGCGCGAATCGACCATCTCGGCGATGGTCTCCACGTTCATCCGCCGGCACAGTTCGGTGAGCGCGGACAGGAAGGCGCGGCCCTTGGCCGCCTTCTGCGCGTTCTTGATCGCCGAACCGTCGAGCTTGACCACGTCGACGTCGAGCACCGAGAGATACTGGAACGAGGCCGCGCCGGCGCCGAAATCGTCGAGGCAGACGTGATAGCCGCGGCCGCGCAGCGTCTGGATGAAATTGTTGGCCGCGCCGAGATCGCTCATGCGCGAGCTTTCGGTGATCTCGAACATCAGCTTGCCCTGGGTCCAGTCGTTCTCCTTGAGCAGGCGCAGCAGCGCGTCGACATACTGGTCCTTGCCGATCGAGAAGCCGGAGACGTTGACCGCGACCCGGTACTTGTCGTTGTTGCGCGGGAACTTGGTCAGCCAGTCGACCACCTTCTTGGCCATGGCGAGATCGAACTGGTCGATCAGCCCGGTCTCCTCGGCGAAGGTGATGGTCTTGAACGGGCTTTCGCCGGCGGCGCGCTCGAAGCGGCACAGCGCCTCGAAATGATGGATCTCGCCGGTGGTGACGTGGATGATCGGCTGGAGCGCCACGAAGAACTGCGCCTTGGTCACCACCTGGCGGAACTGGGTCACCTGCTCCATCGCCTCGTTGATCATCACCGACATGTTCGAGGCCATGTCCTTGACGTTGAGGCCCTCGCCCTCGGCGTCGCGGAACTTGGTGAGCGTGTAGAGCAGGCCCTTGGCGAGGTCCTCCTCGCTGACGCCGCCGGAGCCGTCCATCTCCATGGTGGCGGATTCGACGGCGGCGCCCTTGCCGGTGGGATCGAACTTCTGGGTGATGGTCTCGATGCTCTTCATCACGTCGGCGACGTTGGTGCCGCCGGCATGCATGATGGAGAACTGGCCGTCGCTCAGGCGCGCGGCCGAATCGCCGCCGACCGAGTTGGCCTTCAGCAGCTCGCCGACCCCGTGCACCATCTGCTCGTGCGCGTCGGGCGCGAGCCGGCTCTTGAGATCGTCCATGCCGGGGATGGAGACCAGGGTGAGCTGGGCCGATTCCCCGGCGGCGGTGAGCTTCTTCAGCCGGTCGGCGGCGAGCTCGGAGAAGGCCTGGGCGTCGAACAGGCCGCTTTCCTGGTCGCGCGGCGCGGCCAGCGCGGCGACCTTGGCCCCGCCCGCGTTCTTGCGCAGCCCGATATAGATCTGCCCCGAGGCGGCGTTCAGCGAGTAGGCGGCGACGTTGACCCAGAACAGCGCGCCGCCCGGCCCGACCACGCGGATCACCTCGTCGTTGATGCGCCCCGCGCGCAAGAGCTGCTTCAGCATCTGGCCGATCAGCGGCGCATCGGCCGGCGCGACCAGGTCGCGGAACGGCGTGCCGATGAGGGTGTCGCCCTTGCGGCCGAAGAAGGCCTCGGCCGCCCCGGCGAGGAAGCGGATGTTGAAGTCGCGGTCGAGCTCGACGAGCAGATCGGCCCAGCAGAAGGCGAGCGCGACGAAGCGGTCGCGTTCGCCCTTCAAGGCGTCGGCCCGGGCCCGGTCGTCCGCCAAATGCCCCTCCTCCGTGTTCCGTCCCCGGTTCCCGCCGGAAACGGCCGCGCCGGCGGGACCGGATCGCCCCCGAGACCCGCGCGCGCGGTCATTATACAGGGCCGGACGGCGGAGACTAGGGCCGAGAGCGGCGCGGCGGACGCTAAGCCACGGGCGCGGCGGGCAAATCGGGCGCGG
>JASHSH010000475.1 GCA_030040955.1 Rhodospirillales bacterium | reverse complement strand
TTCGTCGCGCGCAACGAAAGAATGCCGACGTTCGGCGACGACGGCTCCGCCAATCGGACCACGCTGGTCATCTTCCAGCTCGCCATGGAAGACAAGATGCTGGCCAAGGCGCTGCCGGTGACGACCGGCCAATTGCAGGAGAAGGGCGTGCTCGGCGCGGATTATTCCCTGAACGAGGCGGCCATCGAATCCTTCGTCGCCGCGCTTCGGCGGGCCGAGCAGGGGTCGGGGTGAGGCGCGATGGCCCAGCCCGAACCGCGCGCCGGCGCGAAGCTCCGCGAGGCCGAGAGTCATTTCCAGGCCGGCCGCGCAAGTCTGATCCAGGGCCGGGCGGCGGAAGCGGCGGCGAGCCTCGAGCGCGGACTCGGGCTGGCCCCCGACGACGCGGACGCGCGCACCAATCTGGGCACCGCCTATCAGCTGCTCGGGCGGCTCGACGCGGCGATCGCCGAATTCCGTCGCGCGCTGGCCATCCGGCCCGCGCATGCCGAGGCCGGCTACAATCTCGGCAACGCGCTGCGCGCGGCGGGCGCGTCGGCGGAGGCGATCGAATGGTACGAACGCGCGCTCGCGTTGCGTCCCGACCTGCTCGACGCGCGGATCAACCGGGCCAATGCGCTCACCGATATCGGCCGGCTGGATGAGGCGGAACGGGCCTTGCGCGACGTACTCGCCGAGCGGCCCGATCATGCCGAGGCGCACAAGAATCTGGGCCATCTGCTGCTGCTCGGCGGCAGGCTGGCGGAGGGCTGGCGCGAATATGCCTGGCGATGGCGGGCGAAGTCGTTCGGCACGCCGCGCCGCGACTTCGCCCGGCCGCAATGGGAGGGCGAGGCGCTCGGCGGGCGCCGGCTGCTAGTCCATGCCGAGCAGGGTCTCGGCGACACGATCCAGTTCTGCCGATACCTGCCGCGCCTCGTCGCGGATGCCCGCGTCATCGTCGAGGTGCCGCGCGCCCTGGTCCGGCTGATCGGGCGCATGCCGGGCCTTGCCGCCGTGGCCGCGGCGGGCGAGCCGCTGCCCGAATTCGATCTGCATTGCCCGCTGCTGGAGCTTCCGCGCTTGTTCGATACCGCGCTCGACGCCATCCCGGCCGACATCCCGTATCTGTCGGCCGATCCCGCTGAATGCGCCGCCTGGGCCGCGCGGCTGGTTCCGAAGGGGCCCCGCATCGGGCTCGCCTGGGCGGGCAGTCCGCGCCATCCGAACGACCGCAACCGCTCGATTCCGCTGGACGCGTTCACGCCCCTGATCGAACAAGGGGGCGCGTCCTGGCACATGGTGCAGACCGAGCCGCGTGCGGGCGATGCCGAGTCGCTCGCGCGCACGGCCGCTCTCGCGCGCCACGACGCGGAGCTGGCCGACCTGGCGGACGCCGCGGCGCTGCTGGACTGCATGGATCTGGTGATTTCGGTCGACACCGCGCCGGCGCATCTGGCCGCCGCTCTGGCCAGGCCGGTCTGGATCCTGCTGCCGCACGCGCCGGACTGGCGCTGGATGCTGGCGCGCGGCGACAGTCCCTGGTACCCCACCGCGCGGCTCCTGCGCCAGGACCGGCCCGGCGACTGGGGCGGCGTGATCGAACGTCTGCGCGTCGATCTGCGCGCCTGGCTCGCCGGACGGCCGACCGGATGACCCGGCCGGCGGAGGCGCAAAAAAATGGCGGGGAGGTTGCCCTCCCCGCCGAGATCGATAGCTTCTTAGCTTTTAGCGAAAGAGCGACAGCACGGCGCGCTCGTTCTGGCCGGCGAACGACAACGCCTGGATGCCCAACTGCTGCTGCGTCTGCAACGAGAGGAGGTTCGCGCCTTCCTCGTTGAGATCGGCAAGGGTGAGCTTGCCGGCGCCCTGGGTGAGCAGGTTGATGTAGTTCGTCGTGAAGTCGAGACGCGTGGTGAGCAACGCCACGTTCGAACCGATCGTCTGCGCCTGGGTCCGCAGCGTCAGCAGGTTGTCCTGCAACGAGTTGACCACGAGCGCGTCCGCGTCCGGCAGGCGGGCGTCGAGAACATACTCACCGGTGATCGCGCCGAGCGTGACCACGCCGGCGGTGGTGGCGGCCACCGAACCGATGACCGCGACCTGGCCGGCCAAGGCACCGGCCGCGTTCACATAGGTGCCGGAGGTCGGGTAGGTGCCGAAGGTCACCACGTCCGACGCCGAGGCGTTGGCGAAGGTGCTGCCTTCGAGGGTCACCGTGACCAGACCCGTGTTGCTGAAGGTCTGCGTGGTGGTGAAGGTGCCGCTGGTGCCACCGGCGGTCGCCACGTTGAAGCTCAGCGTGTTGGTGCCGTAGCTGAACGTATAGGTACCGGCCGCCAGCGTGCTGCTGGTCTGCGGCGCGATATCGATGACGATCGTGCTGCCGGCGCTGCCCACGACGCCATTGTCGTAGAACACGCCGACCGTGACCGGGTTGCCGGTGTAGATGGCGGCCGACAGACCCTGCGAGTTGTACTCGAAGGTCAGCTGCTGCGCGTCGGCCAGCGTCTGCGTGCTGGTCAGCGAGGAGCTGAGCGCGCCCGCCGACCCGACCGTGATGGTGAGCGTGGTGGAGCCGTAGGAGAAGGTGTAGTTCGTGCCCGAGGTCAGCTGCTGGGCGGTGCCGGCGAAGTAGAAGGTCTGTCCGCTGACCGTGTTCAGATCGGCGCCGGTCAGCGAGTTGTAGTCGACCTGGAAGCCGGTCCCGTTGGCGGTGACCGCCTGCGCGATGGCGAGACCCGAGGGGCCGGTCGTCACGTCGACCGAGTTGACCGTCAGGTTGCTCGAGGTGAGGTCGCTGAACGAAACGGTGAGCACCTGGCCGGTCCCGGCGATCAGGTTGAGGCCCTGATAGCTGGTGTCGGTGGCCAGATCGTTCAGCTGGGTGCGCAGGCTGTTGTACTGGCTGACCAGGCCGCTGATCTGCTGCGACGAGGCGGACTCGGCGCTGAGTACCAAGCCTTGCAGCTGGGAGACGACCGACTCGATGCCGGTGATGCCTTCGAGCGCGGTCGACAGCGAGCTGACTGCCTGGTTGATGGTGTCCTTCTTGTTCGAGAAGTCACTCGCGCGGTCGCTCAAGCTGGCGGCCTGGAAGAAGGCCACCGGATTGTCGATCGCGTTGTTGACCTTCAGACCCGTGGACAGGTCGTTCTGGGTCTGGTTGGTGAGGGTCTGCGTGGACTGCAACGTGATCAGGCTTTGCCGGATCGCCGCAGTCAAATTGATGTCGTTACTGCTCATGGAGCTCTCCATTCTAGAGTGTGTCCG
>JASHSH010000474.1 GCA_030040955.1 Rhodospirillales bacterium | reverse complement strand
GCTCGCCGCCCGCATGCTGCTCCAGGTGCATGACGAGCTGGTGTTCGAGGTGCCCAAGGGCGAGGCCGAGCGGACCGCGAAGGTCGCGCGCGAGGTGATGGAGGGCGCGGCCCGGCTCTCGGTGCCCCTCGTGGTCGATACCGGCCAGGCTTCGAGCTGGGCGGAGGCGCATTGATGGCGGTCGACTGGAAGCAGGGGCTGCGCGAGCTGCTCGACACGGGTCCGTTCCCCAGCCGGGTGGCGATCCTCTACCGGCTCGCGCTCGCCATCGCGGTGCTGATCGGCACCGCGCTGCGCCTGCTCGCCACCGTGCAGGGCTTCATGGCCTCGACGGAAGGGATCGGCGCGGCGCTGGAGGCCCTCGTCATCCTGCTTCTCGCCATCGATCTCCTGCTCAACGCGGCGCACGCCGTGCTCACGCGGCCCGAAGGGAACGGGCCGGCCCGCGCGCTGCTCCGCCACTTCGCACGCCCGCTCGGGATCATCGACCTGGTCGCGGTGGTGCCCTATTTCGTCGCCCATGCGATCGGGCATGGCGGCGACTGGTACACCGTGCTCGGCGTGATGCGCATCTTCAAGCTGGCGCGCTACTCCCCGGCGCTCGGCATGCTGCAATCGGTGCTGTCGCGCGAATCGCGGCCGCTGCGTTCGGCGGTCCTGATCATGCTGTTGCTGATCCTGAGCTTCTCCACGGCGATGTGGCTGATCGAGCGCGACACCAATTCGGAATTCGCCAACATCCCCTCGGCGATGTGGTGGGCGGTGGTGACGCTGACCACGCTCGGCTATGGCGACGTCACGCCGCATTCCGCCGCCGGCCGGGTGCTGGGCGGATTCGCCGCCGTGTTCGGCGTGGGCATGTTCGCGTTGCCCGCCTCGATCCTGGCCACCGGCTTCGCCGAGGAGATAAGGCGGCGCGACTTCCTGCACACCTGGGGCATGGTGGCGAAGGTCCCGTTCTTCTCGGGCCTCGACGCCGAGGAGATCGCCGCCATCACCCGGCTGCTGCGCTACATGGTGGGCGCGCAGGGCGACGTGCTGATCCGCGCCGGCGATCTCGGCGATCGGATGTATTTCATCGTCAGCGGCCTGGTCTCGGTCGAGTTCGGCGGCGGCCGCACCAAGGCGATGCTGGAGGACGGCGACTTCTTCGGCGAGATCGCGCTCCTGCATCAGGGCAAGCGCACCGCGACGGTGACCGCGGTGAGCCGCTGCCAGCTGCTCGCGCTGGACATCCGCGACTTCCGCCAGTTCCTGGCGCGCAGCCCGCACGCCACCCGCACCATCGCGCGCATCGCCCGCGAACGCCTGGCCGAGCAGGGGCTCGAGCTCGACGAAGTGTCGTTGCAGAGCAACGCGCCGGCCGAGAGCGACAAGGCGTAAGGGAGGCAATCCGTTACTCCCTCCCCCTCCGCGGGGAGGGTTGGGGGTGGGGGCAAGCAACGGCTTGAAGACGCCCCACCCCTTCCGGTGGCCCGAGGGTTGCGCTATAGGAAGTCGGGGATCGGGCCGCCGGCGAACGCGGGCGGCCGCGATGGGCGCCCGTAGCTCAGCTGGATAGAGTACTGCCCTCCGAAGGCAGGGGTCGTGGGTTCGAATCCCGCCGGGCGCGCCATTCCGTGAGTTCCGGAGACAAGCGTCACTGACCGCCCTAAGCGCCAAATGGCATTCTCCATCTCCATCGCCGAAAATCCGGCACCCCGTCGACGGAGGAAATGCCCATGTCGCGCGCACGCCCGAACAACTATCTAGCCCCGCTCTGCGCCGCCGTTCTGGCGCTTCTGGCGTTCCCGGCGATCACGCACAGTAGCATCCTGAAGGACCTGAAGGGCGCGTGGACCGACGTGAAGACCGGCGTCGGCGACACCGAGAACGCCGCCGCCGCCGTCGCCAAGCTTACCGAGATCGTGGCGGCCGAGAACCGCAGCTCGGTGCACGGCGCGTTCGTCGCCACGCAAGGCGGCGCGACCTGGATGTCGGCGCTGCCCGACGACCGCACGCTCGCGCAGTTGACCATCCCGGGCACGCATGATTCCGGCACCGGCGAGATGCATCTCACTCCGGTCGCGGCCAAGAACGTGCCCTCGATCTGCTACGACAAGCTGTGCGTTCCAAAGACCGCGATCGCCGACGTGATCGGTACCAACAAAAATATCGGCGCGCTGGTCGAGGCGCAGTATTGGACGATCGAGCAGCAGCTCAACGCCGGCATCCGCTTCTTCGACATCCGCATCGCCAACTATCCCGGTGGCGGCGCGGGATTCGCGCTGTGGCACGGGGTATGGCCGGTCCCGCTCGGCGATTTCGACCGCGACGCGATGGCCGCGGTGAACACCTTCCTCGCCGCGCATCCCAAGGAGGCCGTGTTCATGTCGGTCAAGAACGACGACACGGTGAACAAGTCCGCGTTCGTCGGCTCGGTCGTCCAGAGCGCGGCCAACCATTTCCTGCTCAACGCATCGCCCTCGACCAAGCTGAAGGACATGCGCGGCCATGTCGTGTTCTTCAATCGCCTCGACAGCAGCTCCGGCGGCATCTACTGGTCGAGCGGCTTCATGCAGGAGGAGGATCAGTATCAGAATCCGTTCTCCTGCTCGGGCGGCAAGTGCGACTCGGGCGAGGGCGCGAAGACCGGCTATATCACCGCCGCCCTGAACGCCGCGCGCAGCGACACCAGCGGCAACAACATCCACGTAATCTTCGCTTCCGCCCAGATGGACATCGAGAACGAGCCGACCGGACTCGACATCGTGCCGAATGCGAAGAACCAGAACGGCGTGCTGAACTCGCTGTTCCGCGGCGGCGGCGGCACCAAGCCCTGCTCCGGCGCCATCTTCCCGATGGACTATCCGGGATACGCCGGCGGCTCCACCCACAACGAGCTAATTTCGGCGATGATCGCGGTCAATTCGGGCAGCTGCGGCAAATAGCGCGCCGGCCCGAGCGGGGAGACGCGAGCGACGGTTGGCCCCGTCGCCCGCGCCGACGCCCGCCCCGCGCCCTCACCCGCCGACCGCCGCGCGCGGAAACACCTTGAGCCCGTGGCGCGCCGCGATCAGCGCCACCTTGGCGAGATCGGGCGGGCCCGGCGGGATTTCGCGGTCGATGTCGCGGAAGAAATCCACCCCGTTCGCCGGCGCCATCACGGAGAGGAACCGCGTGTCGTCCAGCACCGGGCCGAGGAACGCGTGCACCGTGCCGGGCGGAATGTTCACCGTGGTGCCCGGCACGCAGGCGATGCGCTGCTCGCCCACCAGCATGTTCATGCCGCCGGACAGGAAGTAGTAGGTCTCGGCCCAGGGATGCGAATGCGGCGGCGCCACCGTCTCGCGCTGCTTGCGCACCTCGACCATCGCAAAGCTTCCCGCCGCGTCGCAGGCCTTCACCGCGATCCGCTCGCCCAGCACATACAGCGACTCGCCCGCGTCCACGCCCACTGACATGGCCTGCGCGGCTGTTCCGATCTTGCTCATGGGGACCTCCCGTTCTCGCGTTGCGACAGGAGGGGCCGGCCCCGACGGAAGCGACTCTATGCCCGCGCTTGCGCAAGCGGAAATGGCGGTTTGATATATTCGCCATGAGCGGGAAGAATTTGTCGGCGGTCGATCTCAATCTCCTGGTCGCCTTCGATGCGCTGCTCGCCGAGCGCAACGTCACCCGCGCGGCCGAGCGCATCGGCCTCACCCAGCCGGCGGTGAGCAAGGCGCTGGGCCGGCTGCGCGCGCTGTTCGACGACGAGCTGTTCATCCGCCGCGGCCGCGGCATGGAGCCGACCGCGAAGGCTCGCGCGCTCGGCGATTCGGTGCGCCGCGCGCTCGACGAGATCCGCGGCAGCCTGGGCTCGCCGGCCGGCTTCGATCCGGCCTACGCGCGGGCCGGCGCGAGCATCGGCTCGGTCGATTTCTTCGACGCGCTCATCCTGCCGCCGCTGCTCGCCAGGCTGGGACGCGAGGCGCCCGGCATCGCGCTGCGCACCGTCGCCACCGATCGCGCGCAGGGACCGCTGCTGCTCGCCGAGGGCGCGTTCGACATCGGCATCCTGCCGATGGGCGACATGGTGCACGATCTCTATGCCGAGCCGCTGTTCGCCGAGCGCGCGCTCACCCTGATGCGCAAGAACCACCCGCTGGCGCGCCCGGGCAAGCTTACCCTCGAGGCCTTCGCCCAGGCCGGCCACGCCAAGGTGGGGATCGAAGGGCGCGGCGTCGCCTGGGTCGATTCGATGCTGGCGGCGCGCGGATTGCAGCGGCGCGTGATGCTGACGGTGCCGAGCTTCCTCAGCCTGCCCTTCGTGCTCGGCGCGACCGATCTGATCTCGACCATGCCGGGGCGGCTGGGCCGCCTGCTCGCCGACTCCGCCGGCATCGTGGCGGTGGAGACGCCGCTGGAGGCGCCGCGCATGGTGATCCATCTGGTCTGGCACGCGCGCACGCATCGCGATCCGATGCAGGTCTGGCTTCGCCAGGCGATCAAGTCGGTGGGCGACGGGGTCTAGTCCCCGCGATACGCGACCTCGTAGTGGCGCGCGAATTCGTCGAACGAGGAGAGCGCGGCGCGCGCCGCCGGCTCGACCACGGCGGTATCGGGATCGGGGCCGGCGAAGCGCTCGATCGCCGCCATCGATTCCCAGAGCGTGAGCGCGAGGAATTCCACCGCGCCCGCCTCGTCGCGGCTGAGCAGCCAGGCGCCGCGATGGCCCGGCAGCGCGCGCAGGCGGGGCGCCACTTCGCGCTCGAAGTGGCGGCGATAGTCCTCGGCCGTGGCGGCGGCGGCCCGCCCGCGCCAGATGCGCGCGACCATGTGTCCTCCTGCATCGGAAATGTCGGCGGACGAGCGACGCACCTATCCCGTCAGCGCGTCCAACGGAACCTGCAACGCCCTGGCCAGCGCGGCCATCAGTTCGAGCGACGCATGGGCCCGGCCGGTCTCGACATGCGAGAGGTGCGATTTACCGACCGGCTTGCCCTGCGCGGCCGCCCCCGCCGCGAGCGCGTCGAGGGTAAGGCCGCGATACTCGCGCCAGACGCGCAGCGCCGATTCGCCGGCGAGCAGGCGGTCCACCTGGTCCGCCGGCAGGAAGTCGCCCCGATTCTTCTTGTCGGCGCGCAGGGCGGCCAGGTCCGCCGCTTCCTCGACCTTGCGGATCAGCGCGTCATAGTCGCGCCGGGCGAGCATGACGACGGACGCGTCGCCGAGCCGTTCGGGCGTGCCGAACGCGCGCCGCGCGCCACGCCCGGCGCCCGGCTTGAGCCCGAGCGCCCGGCAAACTTCCTTGATCGGCGTTTCCCAATTCAGCTTCGGATTCGCGCTCATCGTCCATACACCTCGCCACGCGGGCCGATCCGAACCACGCGCATTTCGCCGCGCGCCCGGTCGATCCAATACACCGCCCGCCAATCGCCCTGCCGCAAGCGGAACGCATCGGCCTGGCCCTTCATCCGTTCGACGTTCGGATGATCGGCGAAGGGATCCGCGCTGATCTCCGCCAGGCGGGTCATCATTCTGCGCGCCGCCTTCGGTTGCAAGCCGGCGAGCCGCTTCGCGGCCACCGGGTCGAAGACGAGCTTCATCGCATATTGTGTACCAGGCGCACACCGCGAGTCCAGCCGAAGTGTGCGGGCGGTACACTAGCCGGAATTCGCCGCCGACCTCGCCACGCCCTCGCCTCACGCCAGTATATCCGCCGCGATGCGGGCGATCGCCTGCACGCCGAGCGCGATGCAGGCCTCGGCGGGCTGATAGTCGGAATTGTGCAGCATGTCGGCGCGTCCCGGCGCGCCCGAGCCGATCCGCAGATGCGCCGACGGCACCGCGTTCGAGAACAGCGCGAAATCCTCGCCGCCCATCACCGGCTGGGTCTCCGCCACCACCTCGCCGAGCTGGCGGCGGATCGAGGCGATGGCGCGGTCGAGCAGCGCATCGTCGCTCACCACCGGCGGCACGAAGCGGTGATAGTGGAGCTCGGCCTTCACCCGCATCGCCGTGCTCACGCCTTCGCACAGCCGGCCCAGCGCCGCCTCCACCTGGTCGCGCACGGCGGGTTCCAGCGTGCGCACGGTGCCCTTGAGCAGCACCGAATCGGGGATGATGTTGTGCGCCATGCCGCCCTGGATCGCGCCCACCGTCACCACGGCCGGCTGGAACGGGCTCACCTCGCGCGCCACCACCGTCTGGAATTGGGTGACGAGCGTGGCCGCGGCGACGATCGGATCCACCGCCTGGTGCGGATAGGCGGCGTGGCCCGACTGGCCGCGCACCTCGACCTCGAAGAAATCCACCGCCGCCAGCGACGAACCGCGCACATAGCCGAACCGGCCGACCGGGATTTCGGGCATGTTGTGGAAGCCCAGCGCCATTTCCACGCGCGGCGAATCCAGCACGCCTTCCGCAATCATCGCCTTGGCTCCGCCCGCGATCTCCTCGGCCGGCTGGAACACCAGCTTCACCGTGCCGGCGAGCCTAGGCGCCAGGGCCTTCAGCACGCCGCCCACGCCGAGCAGCGTCGCGGTGTGGATGTCGTGGCCGCAGGCATGCATCTTGCCCTCGGACCGGCTCGCATAGGCGAGCCCGGTCTTCTCCTGGATCGGCAGCGCGTCCATGTCCGCGCGAATCGCGATCGCCGGGCCGGGCCGGCCGCCGGCGATCGTGCCGAGCACGCCGGTGCGGCCCACGCCGGTGCGCCGCTCGATGCCCATCCGTTCGAGCTCGCGCGCCACCAGCTCGGCGGTGCGCACCTCCTCGAAGCTCAGCTCGGGATGCGCATGGATGTCGCGGCGCAGCTCGATCAGCCGCGGCGCCAGACG
>JASHSH010000473.1 GCA_030040955.1 Rhodospirillales bacterium | reverse complement strand
GCAGGGGAATGCCGAACCGCTCCCGCAGCGGCGTGGTAAGAAGACCGGTACGCGTCGTAGCCCCCACCAACGTGAACGGCGCAAGATCGATGCGCAGCGAACGGGCGTTCGGACCCTCGCCGGTTATCAGGTCCAGCTGAAAGTCCTCCATCGCCGGATACAAGACTTCCTCTATGGCAGGATTAAGGCGATGAACCTCGTCGATGAACAGGACGTCGCGCGGTTCGAGATTGGTGAGGATGGCGGCGAGGTCGCCGGCGCGGGCGATCATCGGGCCCGAAGTCGGGCGGAAGCCGACGCCGAGTTCGCGAGCGATGATGCGGGCCAGCGTCGTCTTGCCCAATCCCGGGGGGCCGTGCAGCAGCACGTGATCGAGCGGCTCGCCGCGGTCGCGCGCGGCGGCGATGAAGACGCGCAAATTCGCCCGGGCCTCGGACTGGCCGATGAATTCGTCGAGGCTGCCGGGTCGCAGGCTTGCCTCCGGGTCGCCCGGCGCGGGTTGGGGGGCGACCAGGCGCGGTTCGCTCACGAGATGCGCTCGCGGCCCAGGGCGCGCAGGCTGGCGCGCAGAATGGCGGCGGCGGCGGCGCCCTCGCCCAATTCGCCGATTGCGCGGCGCACCGCGCTTTCGGCCTCGATGCGGCGATAGCCGAGCTTGCCGAGCGCCGAGACCGCTTCGGCGGCGGGTCCGACCGCCGGCGCGACGATCGCGGCGGGCATGCCGGCGGCGATGCCGCCCACCTTGTCCTTCAGCTCGGCGGCGATGCGCGCGGCGAGCTTCGCCCCCACGCCTTGCGCGCGCGAAAGCGCGGCCTTGTCCGCCAGCGCGATCGCACCGGCAAGCTGCTCGGGAGTGAGCGCCGAGAGGAGGTTCAGCGCGACTTTCGCGCCCACCCCCTGCACCGTTTGCAACAGGCGGAACCAATCGCGCTCGGCGGCTTCGGCGAACCCGTAGAGGTGGATGTGATCCTCGCGCACATGGGTCTCGACATGGAGCGACGCCGCCTCGCCCGGGCGCGGCAGACGGGCCAGAGTCCGCGCCGGGCAGAACAGGAGATAGCCGACTCCTGCCACGTCGATCACCGCCCAATCTTCGCCGACGGAGTCGACGATACCCTTCAGCCTGGCGATCACCGCGCGCCCCCGGCGGCCGCGAGCCGCTGCGCGCCGGCATGCTGAAGCGCGTGGCACAGCGCGACCGCGAGCGCGTCGGCGGCGTCGGGCGACTCGGCGAGGCAACCAGGGAACAGGCGGCGGACCATGCGCTCGACCTGCTGCTTGTCGGCATGGCCGACCCCGACCACCGTCTTCTTCACCATGTTGGGGGCGTATTCGGCGACCGCGAGCCCGCACAATGCCGCCGCCGTGATCACCGCGCCGCGCGCCTGGCCCAGTTTCAGCGTCGAGGCCGGATTGCGGTTGACGAAGGTCTCCTCGACCGCCGCCGCCCGCGGCCCGTGCCGATCGATCACCTCCGCCACGCCGCGATGCAACTGGGCCAGCCGTTCGCCCAGCGAAAGCGCCGCGTCGGTATGGATGGCTCCGTCCGCAACCCAGCTGACGCGATTGCCGTCGGCGTCGATCACTCCCCAGCCGGTCGCGCGCAGTCCGGGATCGAGGCCGAGGTAACGCATCTCAGGCGCTGAGCCGCTCCATCATGTCGTTGGCGATATCGAAATTGGCCTGGACGCGCTGGACGTCGTCATTGTCCTCGAGGGCTTCGAGCAGCTTGAGCAGGCTCTGCGCCACCTGCTCGTCGGCCACCGGCGACTGGGTCAGCGGGCGCCATTCGAGCCGTGCCGATAGGGCGGGACCGAAGCGCTGCTCGAGCGCCTCGCGCACCTGGGCGAAGTCGCCCGGCTTGCACAGGATTTCGTGACCGTCTGGGCCGGAGGAACAGTCCTCGGCGCCGGCTTCGATCGCGGCCTCGAACATCGCGTCCGCGCTGGCAACGGAAGCCGGATAGCGGATCGCGCCGAGATGATCGAACAGAAAGCTCACCGAATTCGTCTCGCCAAGGTTCCCGCCATGCTTGGTGAAGGCGGTGCGGATGTCGGAGGCGGTGCGGTTGCGGTTGTCGGTCAGCGCTTCGACGATGATCGCCACCTTGCCCGGCCCGTAGCCCTCGTAGCGGACCTCCTCGTAGTTGGCCGCGCCCTCCTCGCCGCTGCCGCGCCGGATGGCGCGGTCGATGGTGTCCTTCGGCATGTTCGCCTCGCGGGCCGCCAGCACGGCGGCGCGCAGCCGCGGATTGGAGGCCGGATCGGGCAGGCCGGTGCGGGCCGCCGTGGTCAGCTCGCGGATGATCTTGGTGAACACCTTGGCGCGCCGCGCGTCCTGCGCGCCCTTGCGGTGCATGATGTTCTTGAACTGGGAATGGCCGGCCATGGACTCGGAATGCCTATCGGACTGAAAACGCCGAGCCTATAGCACAGATCGAAACGGGGTACCACGCGTCGCGCGCGGGGAGCCGCGACCGACGGCGGGGGATCAGGAATCGGACAGCGATGGCCAGGGGATGACCGCGATCTCGATGCCTTCGTCGTTCAGCTCGCGGGCATCCTCGGCGCTCGCCTCGCCATAGATCGAGCGCTTCTCGACCTCGCCGTAATGGATGCGACGCGCCTCCTCGGGGAAGCGTTCGCCGACATAGTCGGAGGTGCTCTCGACATGCTTGCGCAGCTCGACCAAGGCCTGGCGCAGCTTGCGCGCCTGCTCCTCGCCGCCCTTGCCGGAGACCAGCGCCGGCGCGGAGGGCGCTCGGCGCACGTCCTGGTCCCCGCACACCGGGCAGGCCACGTCGTCGGCCTCCGCTTGCGTCTCGAAATCGGCGGCACTGCGGAACCAGCCCTCGAACTCGTGCTTCCGCGAGCAAACGAGAGCGTAGAGGATCACCGTCGCGCCTCCGCGAACGGCCGGTCATGGCTGAGCGCGGGTACCTTGCGCCGCGCCTCCGCTACCTGGGCCGGATCGATCTCGGCCAGGATCACTCCCGGACTTTCGCCGGCATCCTCCAACACTTCGCCCCAGGGCGAGACGATGAGCGCATGGCCATAGGTCTGCCGGCCGCCGGGGTGCTCGCCGCACTGGGCCGGGGCGAAGACGTAGCAGCCGGTTTCGATGGCGCGAGCGCGCAGCAGCACGTGCCAATGCGCCTTGCCTGTGGTGCGGGTGAACGCCGCGGGCACGGCCAGGAAATCGGCGCCCGCCTTGGCCAGCGCGCGGTAGAGATGGGGGAAGCGCAGGTCGTAGCAGATGGTAAGGCCGAGGCGGCCCCAGGGCAGATCGACGAGCGCGGTGCCGGAGCCGGGGTGGAAGGTGGCCGATTCGCGATAGACCTCGCCGTTGCCGAGATCGACATCGAACATGTGAATTTTGTCGTATTGCGCCACCCGGTTGCCCTTCGGGTCGTACAGCAGCGTGCGGTTCGCCAGGCGACCGTCCTCGAGCCGCACATGTATCGAGCCGCCATGCACCCAAAGCCCGGTCTCGCGCGCCAGCGCCCGGAACGCCGCCGCCGCCGGATGCTTCTCTTCGGTCGCGGATTTGGCCACCAGGCTGGCACGGTCGAAGTCCATCACCGCCACGTTCTCGGGCAAGAGCACGAGATCGGCCCCGGCCGCGCGTGCCTCGCGCGCGAGCATCCCCGCCGCCGCCAGATTGGCGGCGACATCGCCGCCCGCATTGACCTGGATGCAGGCCGCGCGGAACTTCGTCATGCGACCGCGCCGAGCAGCCTGTCCAGCTCGCCCTTGCGGTCGAGCGCGGCGAGCTCGTCGCTGCCGCCGACATGGCGTCCGTCGATGAAGATCTGCGGCACCGTGCGCCGCCCGTCCGCGCGCCGCGTCATCGCGTCGCGCAGCTCCGCGTCGGAGCTCACGTCGATCTCCTTGTAGCGCACGCCCTTGCGCTGCAGCAGGCTCTTCGCCCGCATGCAATAGGGGCAGATTTGCGTGGTGTAGATTTCGACCTCGGCCATCGGGCGCTCCAACTGTAACAGTGCTAACTATATAGGCTTTCCCCGCCATATTCATAGTCTGGAGCCAAGACCACCCGGGCCAAGGCGAGCACATCGACCGCCGCCGCGCCGCCCTTGCGCAGCACGCGCACGCATTCTTCCGCGGTGGCGCCGCTGGTGAGCACGTCGTCGATCAACAGGATACGGCACCCTTCCACCGCGGCCGGACGGGCCAGACGGAAGGCGCCGCGCACGTTCCGCCGGCGCTGGCCGCGACCCATCGTGCCCTGCGAGGGCGTCGCGCGGACGCGGATCAGCGCGTCGGGCACGCAAGGCCTGCCGGACGTCTGGGCGACCGCCATCCCGAGCATGGCGGCCTGGTTGTAGCGACGCCGCCACAGCCGCCACCAATGCAGCGGTACCGGCGCGATCACGTCCGCATCGGCGAGAAGATCGGCTCCCGCGCGAACCATCCAGCGCGCGAAGTGACGCGCGGCGCCGGTCCGGTCCGCGTGCTTGAACCGGAGCACCAGGCGCCGGCTCGCATCGTCATAACGGAATACGGCCCGCGCCCGATCATATTCGGGCGGACGGGCAATGCAGGCCGCGCATAGCAGCCCTTCGCCGGCTCCGATATCGAAGGGCGAGCCGCAGCGATCGCACAGCGGCGGCGATATGAAGCCGACCGAGTCCCAGCAGGCGGCGCACAGCGCGCCGCCCTTCCCCACCAGGGCCCCGCAGCGCAGGCATCGCTCCGGCAGAAGCGCGTCGAGTGCGATCCCGGCTGCGGCCCTGACGAGATCGAGACCTGGGCGCAGCGCGTCGAGCGGCCGCGCCGGCGTCGCATCATTCTCCATGCGTGGCCTGCCCGGGACCGAGGGCCCAGAGGTCGATGACCCGGCGGCCGACCACGCCGGGCGGCGGCAGATGCATGCGCCCGGCCGCCGAGGCGATGTCGACGCGGGCCAGCTCGGCGACCTCGGCGCGGTCGAACCAGCGCGCGGCTTGGATCTCGGCGGGATTCGGCGCCAGTTCCTCGTCCAGGGCCTCGGCGAGAAACCCCATCATCAGCGAGGTCGGGAACGGCCAGGGCTGCGAGTCGACATAGGTGACGTTGCCGACATGCAATCCCACCTCCTCGAGCACTTCCCGGCGCACCGCGGCCTCGACCGACTCGGCGGGAGCGACGAAGCCGGCGAGCGGCGCATAGAAGCCGGGCGGCATCCGCGCCTGGCGCCCAAGCACGCAACGCTCGCCGCGGAACACGAGTGCCAGGACGACCGGATCGGTGCGCGGGAATTCATGCCAGCCGCAGGCCGGATTCGTGCAGTCCCGCTTGTGTCCGCCCTCGGCGGCGCGCATGCGAAAGCCGCAGCGTCCGCAATGCCGGCTGCGGTTGATCCAGTTGGCGAGATGCATCGCCTGCGCCGCGAGTTGTCCTTCCGCTGGGGCGAGCACGGAGGCCGCCTGGAACAATCCGATATAGTCGGCCTCCGGCTTGATGTCGCGCGGCCGATCCTCGGCGGTCTGCGGAAGCTCTGCTGGAATTACCGCGAAGCAAGCCGATCCCTCCGCCATGCCCAGGAATACGTATTCCGCGCCCTCCTCGGCCAGGTCGGAGACATCGCCCCAGCCTTCCCAAGCAAGCGCAAGCGGCGAATTCGCCGCGACGCGCACCCGGCCGCGGCGCAGGCGCAGGAAGCGCGACTCGCTCCCGCGCATCAGCCCGTCCAGCGCGGCGGGATCGGTTCGGACGGCTTCGCGGCGGTCGACGGATTCGTCGGCGAACAGAAGGCGGGACATGGGGCGAAGCTAGCCCGGACACCGCGCCGATGCCATAGTCGGCGCATGGCGGACTCCCTTGTGTTCGATCGGGCGCAGGTGCGCCACCAGCGCAACCGGGCCGCCGCGCGCCTGGGCGAGCACGACTTCCTGCTCCGCGAGGTGGCGGACCGACTCGCCGACCGGCTGCTCGACATCGCGCGCGGCTTTCCCCTCGCCCTCGACCTGGGTTGTCACGCCGGCCAGCTCGCGCGCGCGATCGAGGGACGCTTCGGCATCGAGACCCTGGTGCGCTGCGATCTCTCTCCCGCGATGGCGCGCGCGGCGGGCCCGCCCGCTCTCGCCGCCGACGAAGAGGCGCTGCCTTTCGCGCCGGAAACATTCGATCTCGTGGTCAGCGATTTGAGTCTGCACTGGGTGAACGACCTGCCGGGCACGCTCGTACAAATCCGTGATTGCCTCAAACCCGATGGGTTGCTGCTAGCCGCGATGTTCGGCGGCGAGACGCTTTCCGACCTGCGCCGGTGCCTGCTGGAAGCGGAGTTGGCTGAGGAACGCGGCGCCGGCCCGCGCGTCTCGCCTTTCGCCGAGTTGCGCGATCTCGGCTCCCTGCTTCAGCGCGCCGGTTTCGCGCTTCCGGTGGTCGATCTCGACCCGATCACCGTCACCTACGAGGACCCGCTGCGCCTGCTGGCCGACCTGCGCGGCATGGGCGAGACCAATGCGCTGGTCGCGCGGCGGCGCCGGTTCTCGCGGCGTGCCACGTTGCTGCGCGCGCTCGCCGCCTACAAGGAGCAGGCCGGGTCGGACGGACGCATCGCGGTCCGCTTCGACGTGCTTACGCTGACCGCGTGGCGACCGCATCCCTCGCAGCAGAAGCCGCTCGCCCGCGGGTCGGGAAAGACCAGTCTGATCGAGGTACTCGGCGAGAAGCCGGACGCCGACAAACGCTGAATTCTCCTGCGAAGCTGGCGCCCGCGGCACCGCGTTCCTTGCGCGCGCGCGGTCTCGATCCTATTTTAGCGCGGTCGAGCGATGCGGTGCCGGGTCCTCCATGGAACGTGACGAATCCAGACGCGATTCCCAGCGCGTCACGCTGCACCCGCCGGAGGACTTCGCCGGCATGCGGCGCGCCGGGCGCGTGGCCGCCGAGCTGCTCGATCATATCGGCCAGTTCGTCCGACCGGGCGTGACCACCGGCGAGCTCGACCGCGTCTGCGCGGAATGGACGGCCGAACGCGGAGCCGTCTCCGCGCCGCTCAACTATCGCGGCTTCCCCAAGTCGATCTGTACTTCGGTCAATCATGTCGTGTGCCACGGCATACCCGGGGACAAGGTCTTGCAGGACGGGGACATTCTCAACATCGACGTCACCCCGATCGTCGACGGCTGGCACGGCGATTCGAGCCGCATGTATTTCGTCGGCCGCATCGGCGTGAAGGCGCGCAAGCTGTGCGAGGTCACCTACGAGTCGATGATGCGCGGCATCGCGGCGGTCCGGCCGGGCGCCACCCTCGGCGACGTCGGCCACGCCATCCAGGAATTCGTCGAGGCGCATCGCTTCTCGGTGGTGCGCGAGTTCTGCGGCCACGGGGTCGGCCGCGTGTTCCATGAGCCGCCCAACGTGATGCATTACGGAAAGCCGGGCGAGGGCATGGTGCTGCGCGAAGGCATGTTCCTCACGGTCGAGCCGATGGTGAACGCGGGCCGGTGGGAGACCAAGATTCTCGCCGACGGCTGGACGGCCGTCACCAAGGACCGCAGCCTGTCGGCCCAGTTCGAGCACTCGATCGGCGTCACCGCGAATGGCTGCGAAATCTTCACGCTCTCGCCCGCCGGGCTCGACCACCCGCCGTTCGCCGCCTGAGCCGGCGGCGGAACCGCCCGAGCTCGGCGAAGCGCCGCCGGCGCTACCGCACTTCCACGGACACCGCTCGCGCCTGCGGGCGCGCTTCCTCAAGGGCGGCCCCGACGCCCTGCCCGACTACGAGCTGCTCGAACTGATCCTGTTCCTGGCCATTCCCCAGCGCGACGTGAAGCCGCTGGCGAAGTCGCTGCTGGACACCTTCGAGGGCCTGCAAGGCGTGCTGAGCGCCGAGGTGGATTCCCTGCTCGCCTTTCCCGGCATCAAGGAAAACGCCGCGGTCGCGCTGAAGGTGATCCAGGCCGCCGCGCGCCGCCTTGCGCGCGAGGAGGTGATGGATCGGCCGGTGCTGACCAGCTGGGAAAAGCTGCTCGACTATTGCCGGATCGCGCTCGCGCGCGAGCCGACCGAGCGGTTCCACCTGCTGTTCCTCGACCGCAAGAATGTGCTGATCGCCGACGAAGCCCAACAGCGCGGCACGGTCGACCACACCCCGGTCTATCCGCGCGAAGTGGTCAAGCGTGCCCTCGAACTCAATGCCAGCGCCATCATCATGGTGCACAACCACCCCTCGGGCGATCCTTCGCCCAGCCGCGCCGACATCGACATGACGCGGCAGGTGCGCGATGCCGCCAAGGCGGTTGGCATCGCGCTCCACGACCATCTGGTGATCGGCCGCGGCGGGCACTCCAGCTTCAAGGCACTGGGCCTGCTATAGGGGGCGGCGTCAGGCCGCCTTGGCCTTGGCTTCTGCCTTCAGCGCGGCCTTGACCGCCGGACGGGCGGCGACGCGCTCGCGATACGCGTCGAGGGTGGGGCCGACCTCCACATGCAGGCCCTGGGCCCAGGTCAGCATCGTGTAGAGATAGGCATCGGCGACCGAGAAATCCGCGCCCATCAGATAGGGTTTCTGGCCCAACGAGTTCGCCACGAAATTGAATCGGTTCTTCAGCCGGTCACGGTAGATTTGCTTGATCTCGTCGGGGATGGCGGGATTGAACAGCGGGCTGAAGGATTTGTGAATTTCGCTGACGATATAGTTCAGCCATTCCTGGAGATGGTAGCGCTCCATCGTTCCGGCCTTGCCGGCGAGCTTGCGGCGCGGGCGCTTGTCGGCGAGGTATTGGACGATGGCCGAGCCCTCGGTCAGCAGCTCGCCGTCGTCGAGGATCAGCGCCGGCACGTAGCCCTTTGGATTGATGGCGTAGAAATCCTGACCGCTCTTGGTCTTGTGGGTGCGCAAATCGACGGTCTCGGCGTCGAATTTGTAGCCGGCCTCGCGCAGCACGATGTGGGGCGAAAGCGAACAGGCGCCGGGCGAGAAATACAGCTTCATGGACGCATCTCCTGGACTCGATGATTAGGGAGCGGACAACGTAACCAATTACGTTGCAAACGAGAAGACCCCGTCGGCGCCGGCGCCGCGGACGCCTGGCTTCCTGGCCGCTCCCAGGTTTCCTTCGTCTCAGCTTCCCGCCAGTTCCGCCACGCCCGGGAAAAAGAAGTAGCAGGCGATGCCGATCAGCACGAGATAGACCAGCAGCGCGAGGGTCCAGGCGAAATTATGCCGGATCACCGCGCCTTCGTTGCGCACGAAGCGCGTGGTCGAGACGCCGACGCTGGCGGTCTGCGGCGCGACCGGCTTGCCGATCTCGGCGCCCACCGAGTTGAGGGTGGGCAACAGCAGCGTCGGGAAGCCAAGCAGCTTGCCAACGATCGACTGGAACGCGCCGAACATGGCGTTGGTCGAAGTGTTGCTGCCGGAAAGCGCCACCCCGATCCAGCCCAGGATGGGCGAGACGATGATGAACGCCCAGCCGATCTTGGAGAAGGCGTAGGCGAGCGATCCGGCGATGCCCGAGTAGTTGTAGACATAGGCGAGGCCGAAGATGAACACACCGACCAGGCAGGCACCCCACATGTTCTGCCAGGTCTTGACGAAGATCTCGCGCAGCTGGGCCGCGCTCACGCGCAGCAGCAGGCAGACGATGATCCAGGAGGCGAGGATCGCGCTCCCGCCCACGAAGGGCTGGAAGCGATAGACGGCCGAGACATTCTTGCCTTTTTGGAGCGAGGAACCCGCGGCGACCGACCAGCTATCGGACCATTGCGCCGGCAGATGCGACCAGGGTCCGGTCCACAGCACGACCACGATCACGAGCACGGCGAACGGCATCCAGGCCTGCGCGATCTGGCCGGGCGAAAGCCCGTGCGAGGCGACGTTGCCGCGCGCGAGCTCGTCGGCCGACAGCGGCTTGCCGCCATAGCCGAGCACCTGCTTCGGCCGCCAGACCTTGAGCAGCAGAAGCAGCAGGACGAAGCAGACGATCGCGCCGGCCACGTCGGGCAGATAGGGGCCGAGATACACCGACACCGGGAACTGGCCGAGGATGTAGCCGAACGAACCCACCAGCGCGAGCGGCCAGCCTTCGCGCAAGCCCCGCTTACCGCTGACCAGATAGATCAAAATCCAGGGCGGCAGCAGCGCCAAAATGGCCACGATGTGGCCGACCGAGCCGGATAGCGCGAGCAACGGCAGGCCGGTCACCGCGGCGAGCGCGATGATCGGCGCGCCCAGCGCGCCATAGGAGACCGGCGCGTTGTTGGCGATGGCGGCGACGCGCAGCGCGTCGAGATCGGGTATGCCGAGCGTGATCAGGATCGGCGCCACCACGGCCCACGGGTAGCCGAAGCCCACCAGCCCTTCGAGCAGCGCGCCGAAGGCCCAGGCGAACAGGATGGTCTGCACCCGAACATCCTGCGTTCCCTGGGCCAGCAGCCAACGGCGGAAACGGTCGAACACGCCGGTCACGGTCAGCGTGTTGAACAGCATCACACCCCAGAAGGTGATCCAGTCGACGTTCTGGATGCCGGTCGCCGAACCGTAAAGATAGGCGCGCAGCCCGTCGCCCACCGGCATGCCCCAGACCAGCCAGGCGAGCAGGAAGGTAATGATCGATCCGATCAGCACGGCGCGCCACGCGGTCATGCGGAACACCGCGAGCAAGATCAGAAGCACCGCCACCGGGACCAGGGCCACCACCCAGGTCGCGAACAGATTGCCGAGCGGATCGAGCGTCTGCTGGAACATGTCCCCTCCCCGGCGGACGCTGTTCCCTTCCGATACCCGCGCGCACGCGCCGGAGGGCCGCGTCCTGCCTTCTTCGCTGCCGGCGTCGAGGTTTGTCCTCGCTCGCCGGCGGATGTCGGAGGCTAAGCCTCGGGTGGGATTATGTAAAGCGCGAGGGCGGCGCGGTCAGAACCGGCCGGCGCGATAATCCGCGTAGGCTTGGCGGATTTGCGCCTCGCTGTTCATGACGAACGGACCGCGCGCCACCACCGGCTCATGTAGCGGCTCGCCGGCCCAAAGAAGCGCACGCAGGCCTTGCGGTCCGCTGGTCACGGCGAGGGTCGATTCGCCGGGGCCCACGGGCGGATCGAGCAAGACCATCTCGCCAGCCTGGGCGGGAACCGAATCGCGTCCGAACCTCCCGGAGCCGGACAGCAGGTGCAGGAAGCCGTTGTGGCTCGCGGGGAGGTCCTGAACGAAGGACGCGCCCGGCTCGAGCGCGATCTCGACCATGGTCACCGGCACGTGATTGAGGGTGGCGGCGCGCACGCCTCCGGATTCGCCGGAGAACACCTTGACCGCGGCGCCCGGTTCGCGGCGTACCGGCGCGTCCACGCCATGAAGTATCTGGAAGCGCGGCTCGGCCATCTTCTCGGCGGCCGGCAGATTCACCCAAAGCTGAAGCGTGTGCACGGTCTTGCCGCTGGCCGGTGCTTCGTTGTGGATCACCCCGCGCCCCGCCGTCATCCACATCGCGTCGCCGGTGGCGAAACGGCCGGTGGCGCGCCCGCCCTGGCGATGGTCCAACTCGCCATCGATGACATAGGTCACCGTCTCCATCCCGCGATGGGGATGGTCCTCGAACACGTGCGGGCCGAACCAATCCTCCATCAGCACCAGGAACGGATCGAACCGGGCATAGTCCTCGCCGAGGATCAGCGGGCGCACCCGATGCCCGTTGCCCATGCCCGGACGTTCCAGGCTGTTCCAGGTAGACGCGACACCGCGCGAAAGGACCGAGTCCGTGCCGACATTCATTTCCGTCACTCCCGTACGCGCGCCTTGGCCGCTCGGCGCGTTCGATATGCCCCCTATCTGGGGCTTCAATTGTAATTGTCAATGCGCAATTAGGTGGGAGGCTCGGTTACTGGCTCAGGGCAATCTTCCCCGTCTCGATCAGCGATTTCAGATTCGAGAGGATGCGCGGCCAGCCGCCCGACACCGCCTCGATCAGCTTCGAGTCGGCGCGGTCGATCGTGTGGTGGATGGTGAGCTTGACCGCGCCTTCGGCGGGCTCCAATTCGATCGAGCAGCGCGCGGGGCCCTCGGCCTTCAGCTCCGGCCTACGCTCGTGCAGCCATTTCAGCACGATGCGGCGGGGCGGATCGAATGCGACGATTTCGCCGGTGTCGAAGATCTGGCCGTCGGCGTTTTTGAGCCGCCAGGGCCCGCCGACCTTCCAGTCCGTCTCCACGGTCATGCCGAACCAGTATCTACGCGAGAATTCGGGCTTGGTGAGGGCTGACCAGAGTTCGTCGGCCGTGGTGCGGATATAGATCACGTAGAGGAAGGCGCTTTTTCCGTCAGCCATGGTCTTTCCCTTCCGGGTTTCGCTTGAGTTCGGCGAGCGCAGCGAGGCGAGGCGCTTCGAACTTGTCGATCCAACGCTCGGCGATGTCGTTGATGGGGACGGGATTGATGAAATGCAGCTTCTCGCGGCCCTCGCGGCGCACGCCGACGAGGTTCGCTTCCTCCAGGATCGCGAGATGCTTCGCCACCGCCTGTCGGCTCATCCCCATGCCCCGACATAGTTCGCCCAGATTCTGGCCGTTACTGGCGTGGAGCCGGTCGAGCAGAAGCCGCCTGCTCCCGTCCGCCAGCGCCCGAAACACCGCCTCGTCGTCCACGGCATAAATATGCAACCAAATGATTGCCTTTCAAGAGACGAGAATTGCGGTTGCTCAGGATGGATCGACCGCTTGGACTGATGTATGATGCTTGATGCTTGATGCTGATATATGTGGACGGCCCCATGCGCACCACCCTTTCCATCGACGACGACGTGCTCCTCGCCGCCAAGGCGATCGCGCGCCAACGCAATGAGACCGTAGGCAAGGTCGTGTCCTCGCTCGCGCGCAACGCGCTGCGCCCGCGCACCAAGGGGGGCGAGCGCAACGGCGTGCCACTGCTGCCGGTGCGCAAGACCGGCGTCATCGTCACTCCCGAGATCGTCAACGCGCTGCGCGACGAGGCGCCGTGACGTTTTTGCTCGACGTCAATGTATTGGTCGCGCTGATCGACCCGACGCATGTCGCGCACGACGCCGCGCATAGCTGGTTCGCCGGAACGGCGAGTTCGTCATGGGCTACCTGCCCGATGACGCAAAACGGAGTTCTGCGCATCGTCGCTCACCCCAGATACCCGAACTCGGCGGGCTCGCCCGCGGCGGTCGTGCCGATACTGGCGCGGCTATTGGCGCTCCCAGGCCATGTGTTCTGGCCAGATACCCTCAGTTTGGTCCATTCGGCCCTGGTGGATGCGGAGAAGATTGCGACGCCCGGACATGTCACCGACTCCTACCTACTGGCGCTGGCCGTCGCTAACGCCGGCCAACTGGCGACGTTCGACCGGCGGATGTCGCCCAGCGCGGTGCGTGACGGCAAGGCTGCGCTTCACGTCATCGGAGGGGCATAGGGCGCCGCACTATCTACCGATGTAACTTGCGCCCCAGCATGCGATGGTTCTCTCAAGCCTAGCTAATCGCCAACGAAAGCCTGGGCAGACGACCGGACCAACCCTTTGCCGTCCAATTCAAGGCGAAGTAGCACGTGCTTAAGTGAGCCTCGTCCGGTGGCCAACCAATTGCCAATCGCGCGCGCGCGCCAACTTTCGACGGCTTCCGAACTCATTCCCACACGCCAAGTCTCTCTACCCAAAGAGGCCGGTAGGTACCCAGCTCTAACTGACAATACGCCCCGGCGGCCAAGTCCGCCACCGAGGCTACGTCCTCCGACCAATAAGGCGCTTGGGGCAATTCGGTGGTGCCGAATAGATGGTCTGCCGGCTGCTTCCAGCCCGTAAGACCAAAAGTGAGATAGGTGGCCAAGCGCGCAAACCTTTCTCGCTTATCGTGGCTGTCCAGAGCTTCATCGTGATCGCTTACCCAATTCGACTCCTGATTCTCGCGACGAAGTCCCGCAATTATGAAGGCAACAAAGCTTGCTAGTCGGAGCATTTTCTCAACGGTGTGCTCGCCTTCGTTAGGAGCGAAGCAATACGGAAGCACTTCGATCGCAGCGTTCGGACCGCCTGAAATGAAGCTACCTACCCCCCGATCGACCAGGACCGTAATCAGATTTCCGCTTAGTTGGCCCACTGATTGGAGAAAGGCTGGAAGTGCCTTCCTTCGAACCGGCTCGTTAAGGCGTTTGAACGAAATGCGCCGCCCATCCGGTAGCCATTGTTCTCGAAACTCGTGCAATGAAGGTAACCAGCGATTCAGCGCGCGATCCGTTGTAACGACGAAGGAATACGCTTCGTGGCTCGCGTCCTTATGCTGACCTGAATAATCGCTGGCCACGATCATCGTGCTGTCGGCGACCGGCACTAACATATTCGGACATTGAGTTTCGGCAAGCCTGAGCGAGTCACTGAGACTAAGCAGATAGCCCGAACCAGTATCCTTGAGAGGACGCCAGACGCTCATCAGAGGTCAGCCAATGGAGTAGGCGGACTCAATCTTGGAGCTCGCACACGATTCCTGGCCGGCCATTGGTGCTGATGGTGGTTCGGTGGGAAGCGATATTCGCTAATAATCTCACCTAGGGTTCCTTGCAGCGCGGCCAATCTCGAATGCTCGAACACTGAAACATCAAAGTTGAAGACCACAGCGACCGTCCACCAAGAGCGGGTAGATGAAGTCGATGCCGAATTTGGCACCACACTTATCGTGCATCAACGTCAGGGTGACTCACGTCCCATCACTCCCACTCGATGGTGCCGGGTGGCTTCGAGGTGATGTCGTAGGTCACGCGGTTGATGCCGCGCGTCTCGTTGATGATGCGATTGGCGATGCGCCCCAGCAGCTCGTGCGGCAGCGGGTGGAAGTCGGCGGTCATTCCGTCGGTCGAGGTCACGGCACGCAGGGCGCAAGCGTAATCATAGGTCCGCGCGTCCCCCATCACGCCCACCGTTCGCACCGGCAGCAGCACGGCGAAAGCCTGCCAGATCGCGTCGTAAAGTCCGGCCGCGCGTAGTTCCTCGAGATAGATCGCGTCGGCGTGACGGAGCAGGTCGAGCTTCTCGCGCGTGATCTCCTGGCCGGGAATGCGGATCGCCAGCCCGGGCCCGGGGAACGGATGGCGCTTCACCATGTCGTCGGGCAGGCCGAGCTCGCGCCCGAGCACACGCACCTCGTCCTTGAACAGCTCGCGCAGCGGCTCGACAAGCCGCATGTTCATGCGCGCGGGCAGGCCGCCGACATTATGGTGCGACTTGATCGTCGCCGAAGGGCCGCCGGCCACGCTCACCGATTCGATCACGTCCGGGTAAAGCGTGCCCTGGGCCAAGAAATCGGCGCCGCCGAGCTTTGCGGCCTCTTCCTCGAACACGTCGATGAAGGTCGCGCCGATGATCTTGCGCTTCTCCTCCGGGTCGATCCTGCCGGCGAGCGCGGCCAGGAACCGGTCCGAGGCGTCGGCAAGCACCAGGCGGATATTGAACCGGTCGCGGAACACCCGCGCCACCTGCTCGGCCTCGCCCTTGCGCATCAGCCCGTGATCGACGAGCACGCAGCTCAGTTGATTGCCCACCGCCTCGTGGATCAGCGCCGCGGTGACCGCCGAGTCCACGCCGCCCGACAGACCGCACAGCACCCGTCCGCGCCCGACCTGCTTGCGGATATGCTCCACCGCCTGGGCGCGGAACGCGGTCATGGTCCAGTCGCCGGAGCAGCCGGCCACCCGGTGGGTGAAATTCCGCAGCAGCGCCACCCCGTGCGGCGTATGCACCACCTCGGGATGAAACATCAGCCCGTAATAGCGGCGGCGGTCATCGGCGACGATGGCGAAGGGCGCACCCTCCGACGATCCCACCGAGCGGAATCCCGGCGGAAGCTCGACCACCCGGTCGCCATGGCTCATCCACACGGTCTCGCGGCCGCCCGGGCTCCATACGTCTTGAAGGAGCGCGCATTCGCCGGTGATGTCGACCACCGCGCGGCCGAATTCGCGCTGGTCGCCTGGCGCCACCCGCCCTCCGAGCTGCGCGCACAGCGCCTGCTGGCCGTAGCAGATGCCGAGCAGCGGCACGCCGGCGTCGAACACGGCTTGGGGAATGCGCGGCGCGCCGGGCTCCGTCACGGAGGCCGGCCCGCCGGACAGGATAACCGCCTTGGGCGCGAACTCGGCGAGGCTCGCCGCATTCACCCGATCATAGGGGTGGATTTCGCAGTAGACGCCCGATTCGCGGAGCCGGCGCGCGATGAGCTGGGTGACCTGCGAGCCGAAATCGACGATGAGAACGCGGTCGGTCATGCGGGCATCCGGCTGATAATCCGGCACATATAGCCAAGGCGCATCTCGGCAACAAGGCCGGCCAGCGCGCATGGGCGTGCGGCGCGAACGGCATTTCCCCGCTTTCGGGTTCCGGGATATGTTCCCGGCCTGTCGCGGCGCGGCCGCCGTCCCGGCCAGGCGCCGCCCCTAGTTTCATCCGCGGGGCCCCAATGACAACCCAACCGCATCTGTTCCGGCCGCTCGCGATGCGCGGCCTCACCTTGGCCAACCGGATCGCCGTGTCGCCGATGTGCCAGTACAACGCGATCGACGGCGTGCCGCAGCCCTGGCACCACCAGCATCTCGGCAGCCTGTCGAGCTCGGGTCCCGGCCTGGTGATGGTCGAGGCGACCGGCGTGACCGCGCAGGGCCGCATTTCGCCCGGCTGCACCGGCATATATTCAGAGGCCTGCGAAGCGGCCTTCGCCGGCGTGCTGCGCACCGTACGCGCGACCTCGCCCTCCGCCGTCGGCATCCAGCTCGCCCATGCCGGACGCAAGGCCTCGACCAACGTTCCCTGGAAGGGCAGCGGACCGCTCACCGCCGATGACGGCGCATGGGAGACGCTGTCCGCCTCGGCAATTCCCTTCGCGCCGACCTGGCACACGCCCAAGGCGGCCTCGCGCGCCGACATGGACGGGGTGGTCGCGGCCTTCGTTGCCGCCGCCGGCCGGGCGATGCGCGTGGGTTTCGACCTGGTCGAGGTGCATTCCGCGCACGGCTATCTGCTGCACCAGTTCCTTTCGCCGTTCTCGAACAAGCGCACCGACCAGTATGGAGGTTCGCCGGAGAACCGCATGCGCTTCCCGCTCGAAGTGGTGGCCGCGGTGCGCGCCGCCTGGCCGGCCGAAAAGCCGATGGGCATGCGCATCAGCGCCTCCGAATGGACCGAGGGCGGGTTCGATCCGGACGAGGCGGTGCGCTATGTGAAGGCGGCCAAGGCGCTTGGCCTCGACTATGTCTGCGTCTCCTCGGCGGGCAATGTCCACGACGCCAAGGTCGCGGTGGGGCCGGGCTACCAGGTGCAGTTCGCGGAGAAGATCCGCCGCGAGACCGGCATCGTCACCCGCAGCGTGGGCATGATCGTCGAGCCGCACCAGGCCGAGGCGATCGTGGCTTCGGGACAGGCGGACATGGTCGCCCTCGCCCGCGCCTTCCTCGACGATCCGCGCTGGGTGTGGCGCGCGGCCGACACCCTCGGCGCCGAGGCCTATTGTCCCAGGCAATATCTGCGCGCGCGGCCAAATCTGTGGCCGGGCGCCAAGCTGCGGATGAAGGCTGCGGCGGAGTAGTTCGTCCGAAGTTCCCCCCGGCGCCCGACGCGCGTATGCTGGCGTCCGCATCGCCGAGGTTCGCGCCATGACCGAGCTTTCGCCGCCACCCCTGCTGCTGCGCTCCGCCGAGGCCGGCGTGCTGACTCTGACGCTCAATCGTCCGGCGGCGCGCAATGCGCTGTCGATGGGGCTCATGGCCGCGCTGATCGAGGCGCTGCGTGCGGCGGCGGCCGACGCCTCGGTCCATGTCGTGGTGCTGGCCGGCGCCGGCCCGGCCTTCTCCGCCGGGCACGACCTCAAGGAGCTGCGCGCGGATCCGCGCCGCGAGACCTATCAGGCGACTTTCGCGCGCTGCGCCGAGCTGATGAAGGCGATCGTGCGCCTGCCCAAGCCGGTGATCGCCAAAGTCCAGGGGATCGCCACCGCGGCTGGCTGCCAGCTTGTCGCCTCCTGCGATCTCGCCATCGCCTCGACCGCGGCGCGCTTCGCCACGCCCGGGGTGAATATCGGCCTGTTCTGTTCGACCCCGATGGTCGCGCTCTCGCGCAATGTCGGCCGCAAGGCGGCGATGGGGATGTTGCTCACCGGCGAGATGATCGATGCCGAGCAGGCGGTGCGCATCGGGCTGGTCAACCGCGCGGTCGCGCCCGAGGCGCTGGACACGACGATGGCCGCCCTCGCCGAGGGCATGGCCGCGAAATCGCCGCTCGTCCTCGCCATCGGCAAGGAGGCGTTCTACCGTCAGGCCGAACTCGACCTCGACGCGGCCTATGCCTATGCCGCCGAGGTGATGACCACCAACATGCTCGCCGCCGACGCGGCCGAGGGCATCGACGCTTTCCTGGAAAAGCGGCCGCCGAACTGGCGCGGCTGCTGACTTACCGAGGCAGGAGCATCAAGTTGCGCGGCTCGACCGCTGCGCAGGCGCCCCGCGCCGCGCGATAGTCGGCGAGGCTGGCGGGCAGCGCGCCTTCGTCGAGCAGCACGGCCTCCGCCGCGTAGCCGAGCGACTCGTACAAATCCGCGAGAGCGGCACGATCTTCGCCCGTCTCATGGCCGATTTCGACGACGAGGGCGGGCCGGAAGCGTTCGATGGTCGCGCGTCCGCCTTCCAGCACCTTCCGCTCGTGGCCCTCGACATCGATCTTGACCAGATCGATGCGCGCAAGCCCGGCCTCGGCCGCCACCGCATCGAGCAACCGCGTGCGGACCTGGATCTCGGATCCATCCGCCGCGGCGCCGATCCGCGATTCGCCGGAATTGCCGGCGGCGACGATGAAGGGCGCGGTCCCTTCCGAGCCGGACAGCGCGGCGCGATGCAATGTGACTTGGCGGAGACCGCCGATGCGCAGGCTGCGCGCGAGCGCGTCCGCCACAGCCGGATTCGGCTCGAAGGCAAGCACCCGTCCCCCCGGTCCGGCCGCGCGGGCGAGCGGCAGGGTCCATTCCCCCAAATTCGCGCCGATGTCGAACGCCACCCCGCCTGGCGGCAGACGGTTCAGCGCGGGCGGAGGCGCGCCGCCCTCCCCGAACAGCAGACGCAGCGCCTGAAAATCCAGCGGCGCCGGAAGATAGACGAGATCGCCGGCGACGGTCGGTGCCAAGGCACCGGTCCAGTGCGCGGCGAGATCGCGCAGCAATGAATTCTTGCGCGCCCGCCGGAACGGCATCGGCAGGCCGAGCCGCCGCCAAGTCGCCACCTGCTCGCGGAACCGCACCACGCGCTTGATCAGCCGCGCGACCTCGCGACCTGGATCGTGCGCCTCGCTCATGCGTGTCCGAACACGCGGCGGAATATCGTATCGACGTGCTTGGTGTGCTGGCGCGGATCGAACAGCGATTCGAGCTGCGCGGCGGGGATTCGCTTCGCTACCTCGGGATCGGCCGAGAGGCGAGCCCGGAAGCTGCCGTCACCCTTCTCCCAGGCGGCCATCGCGTGGCGCTGGACCAGCGCATAGGCCTCGTCGCGGCCCATTCCCGCGAGCGTCAGCGCCAGCATCGCGCTTTGGCTGTAGACCAGCCCACTTTGGCGCGCCAGGTTGCGTGCCACCGATTCGGGATAGATCACCAGCCGCGCAACCAGATCGGCCAGACGCGCGAGTGCGAAGTCGAGCGCGAGGGTGGCGTCTGGCGCGATCACCCGCTCGACCGAGGAATGGCTGATGTCGCGTTCGTGCCACAGCGCGACATCTTCGAGCGCCGGCGTCACATAGGCGCGGACGAGGCGGGCCAGACCGGTGAGGTTCTCGGCGAGCACCGGGTTGCGCTTATGCGGCATCGACGAGCTGCCCTTCTGGCCGGAGGAGAAATATTCCTCGGCCTCGCCCACCTCGGTGCGCTGCAAGTTGCGCACCTCGATGGCGACGCGTTCGACCGAGCCCGCAACCACGCCGAGCGCAGCGAAAAAGGCGGCGTGGCGATCGCGCGGGATCACCTGGGTCGCGTGCGGCTCGGGCACCAGACCCAG
>JASHSH010000472.1 GCA_030040955.1 Rhodospirillales bacterium | reverse complement strand
AGCGGCGAATGCACGGACAGGCGGCGCGACTTGATGTCGGCCTCGTGCGCGCCGACGATCTGATAGGTCGCTTCCTCGTCGCTGTCGTCGTCGGCCAGCGTCACGGTGGCGCCGAAGCGCACCACGTCGCCGGTCAGGCCGCGCACGTCGATGACCTGGGCGCGGCTGATGATGTCCTCGAGCTCGGTGATGCGGCCCTCGATGAAGCTCTGGCGCTCGCGGGCGGCATGATACTCGGCGTTCTCCGACAGATCGCCGTGGTCGCGCGCCTCGGCCAGCGCCCGGATCACCGACGGCCGCTCGATCGACTTCAGCTGCTTGAGCTCGTCCTCGAGCGAGGCGAGCCCGCCGGGGGTCATCGGAATCTTGTCCATACCCACGTTCCCCGCAGGGAATAGAAAAGGCGGCCGGGCCCTCCCGGCCGCCAGCGTTCAGAATGAGCCGCTAAGATACGACTGCAACGGGGCCACATCAAGGGCACTGCCGCGCAACGCCTCGATCGCCGCGACCGCGGCGCGCGCGCCGGCGAGCGTGGTGTAGTGCGCGATGTTGCGCACCAGCGCGGTGCGGCGGATCGAGAAGCTGTCCGACACGGCGAGCGCGCCCTCGGTCGTGTTGACCACCAGCTGGATCTGCCCCGACAGCATCGCGTCGACGCAGTGCGGCCGTCCCTCGCGCACCTTGTTGACCAAGCCCACCGCGATGCCGCGCTCGCGCAGGAAGGCGGCGGTGCCGCTGGTCGCGATCAGGCCGAAGCCGAGCCGCACCAGGCCGCGCGCCACCTGCTCGAGCGCCGGCTTGTCGCCGTCGCGCACCGAGAGAAAGGCGGTGCCGCCCGCGGGCAGCTTGGCGCCGCTGGCGAGCTGGCTCTTGGCGAAGGCGCGGGCGAAGTCGCGGTCGATGCCCATCACCTCGCCGGTCGACTTCATCTCGGGGCCGAGCAGGATGTCGACCTTGGGAAAGCGCGAGAAGGGGAACACCGCTTCCTTGACCGCGACATGCCCGATCGGGCGCTCGGCGAGGCCGAACGAGGCCAGCGGCTCGCCCGCCATCACGCGCGCCGCGATCTTGGCGATCGGCACGCCGGTCGCCTTGGCGACGAAGGGCACGGTGCGGCTGGCGCGCGGGTTCACCTCGAGCACGTAGACATCGCCGGCCTTCACCGCGTATTGCACGTTCATCAGCCCGACCACGCCGAGCTCGCGCGCGAGCAACGCGGTCTGGCGGCGGATTTCGGCGAGCACCGGCGGCGGCAGGCTGTGCGGCGGCAGCGCGCAGGCCGAATCGCCCGAATGTATTCCGGCTTCCTCGATATGCTCCATGATGCCGGCTATATACACGTCCGTGCCGTCGGCCAGGCAGTCGACGTCGACCTCGGTCGCGTCGGAGAGATAGCGGTCGATCAGCACCGGATGGCCGGCGGTCTCGCGCACCGCGTCGCGCATGTAGGCGGCGAGCTCGCTCCGGTCGTGCACGATGCGCATCGCGCGGCCGCCGAGCACGTAAGAAGGGCGGATCATCACCGGATAGCCGATGCGTTCGGCCACCGCCTCGGCCTCGGCGAGCGAAAGGCCCGATCCGCTGTCCGGATGGCGCAGCCCGAGGCGGATGAGCAGCTGCTCGAAGCGCTCGCGGTCCTCGGCGAGATCGATCGCGTCGGGCGAGGTGCCGAGGATCGGGATGCGCTCGCGTTCCAGCGCCGCGGCCAGTTTGAGCGGAGTCTGCCCGCCGAACTGGACGATCACGCCGAGCACGCGACCCCGGGTCTGTTCCTTGCGCACCAGCTCGATCACGGTCTCCGCCGTCAGCGGCTCGAAATAGAGCCGGTCGGAGGTGTCGTAGTCGGTCGAAACGGTCTCCGGGTTGCAGTTGACCATGATGGTCTCGCGCCCCGATTCGGTGAGCGCGTAGGCGGCATGCACGCAGCAATAATCGAACTCGATGCCCTGGCCGATGCGGTTCGGTCCGCCGCCCAGGATCACCACCTTGTCGCGCGCGCTCGGATCGGCCTCGCACTCCGCCGGGCGCAGCCCGTCGCCCTCGTAGCAGGAATACATATAGGGGGTGCGCGACGCGAACTCGGCCGCGCAGGTGTCGATGCGCTTGTAGACGGGGGCGAGGCCGAGCGCGCGACGCGCCGCCGCCACCTCGACGCCGGGACGTGCGGCGAGCTTGGCCAGGCGCTGGTCGGAGAAGCCCATCTTCTTCAGCCGCAGCATGCCGCGTGCGTCCGCCGGCAGGCCGTTGGCGCGCACCTCCTCCTCGGCGGCGACGATCCCCGCGATCTGGCGCAGGAACCAGGGATCGAAGGCGCAGCAGGCGCGCACTTCCTCGACGGTGAGACCGAAGCGGAAGGCCTGGGCGATGATCAGCAGCCGGTCGGGACGCGGCTCGGCGAGCGCGGCGCGGATCGCGTCCTTGTTGCGTCCGTCCTCCGCGCCTGCGATGGCGATCTCGTCGAGTCCGGTCAGCCCGGTCTCCATCGAGCAGAAACCTTTCTGCACGCTCTCCTGGAAGGTGCGGCCGATGCTCATCGCCTCGCCGACCGACTTCATCGAGGTGGTCAGGATCGGCTCCGCGCCCGGGAACTTCTCGAAGTTGAAGCGCGGAATCTTGGTCACGACATAGTCGATGGTCGGCTCGAACGAGGCCGGCGTGACGGCGGTGATATCGTTGGCCAGCTCGTCGAGCGTGTAGCCGACCGCGAGCTTGGCGGCGATCTTGGCGATCGGGAATCCGGTTGCCTTCGAGGCCAGCGCCGAGGAACGCGACACGCGCGGGTTCATCTCGATGATCACCATGCGTCCCGTGGCCGGGTCGATGGCGAACTGGACGTTGGAACCGCCGGTGTCCACCCCGATCTCGCGCAGCACCGCGATCGAGGCGTTGCGCATCTGCTGGTATTCCTTGTCGGTGAGTGTGAGCGCCGGCGCCACGGTGACCGAATCGCCGGTGTGCACGCCCATCGGGTCGACATTCTCGATCGAGCAGACGATGATGCAGTTGTCGGCGCGGTCGCGCACGACCTCCATCTCGTATTCCTTCCAGCCCAGCACCGATTCCTCGACCAGCACCTCGTGCACCGGGCTCGCCGCCAGGCCGCCGGCGACGATCTGATCGAACTCGTCGGCGTTGTAGGCGATGCCGCCGCCGGTGCCGGCGAGGGTGAAGCTCGGGCGGATGATGGCGGGCAGGCCGACGGCGGCCAGCGCCTCATGCGCCTCGGCCACCGACTTGGCCAGCCGCGAGCGCGGACAGTCGAGGCCGATCCGCTCCATCGCCTGGCGGAACAGCAGCCGGTCCTCGGCCTTGGCGATGACGTCGCGCTTGGCGGCGATCATCTCGACCTCGTGGCGCGCAAGCACGCCGGTGTCGGCCAGAGTCACCGCGATGTTGAGCGCGGTCTGCCCGCCCATGGTGGGCAGCAGCGCGTCGGGTCGCTCGGCCGCGATGATGCGCTCGACGAATTCGGGCGTGATCGGCTCGATATAGGTCGCGTCGGCCAGCCCGGGGTCGGTCATGATGGTCGCCGGGTTCGAGTTCACCAGAACGATCCGGTAGCCCTCCTGGCGCAGCGCCTTGCAGGCCTGCGCGCCCGAATAGTCGAACTCGCAGCCTTGGCCGATCACGATCGGCCCGGCGCCGATGATCAGGATCGAGGAAATGTCGGTCCGCTTAGGCATGGGGAAGTGCCGCGTTGTGGCGGGCGCCACTGTCTTGGTATATTTGCTTCGCCATGACGGAGTTGCTGGACAAGGCCATCCGAGAGGCGCGCAAGCTCTCCGAGCGCGACCAGGACGCGCTCGGCGCCATCCTGCTCGAAGAGATCGCGGACGAGGCCCGCTGGGCGCGCAAGTTCGCCGACACGCGGCGTACGCTGGAGCAGATCGCCGACGAATCGCTGGCCGCGCTCGACTCCGGCGAGACGTCGCCGATGGAGTTTCCGCCGCCGAAATGAATTCCGTCGCGACGAAGCGGCTCTGGCGCTGCTTCGATGCGCTTCCTCCCGACGTCCAGCGCAGAGTCGAAGCCGCCTATCGTCTCTGGTCCAGCGATCCCTGGCACCGCTCCCTCGACTACAAGCGAATCCATCCAGCCCGGCCGATCTACTCGGTTCGCATTGGCTTGCATTGACGCGCGATCGGAGTTCGGTCCGGAGACACGATGGTCTGGGCATGGGGCGGATCGCATGCCGAGTATGACGGGCTGGTGGCGCGTTTGTAGCGCCGTGCCCGAGCCTCCGCCGCAAAGTGGCTCCGCCAAGCCAAGGCAGCGCCCGATCTGCGCGAGCGTCCTCACCGCCGCTCCGCCATCATCCCGACGAAGCGCTTGAACAGATAGTGGCTGTCCTGCGGGCCGGGGCTGGCCTCGGGATGGTATTGCACTGCGAATACCGGCCTCTCCGTCATCGCGATCCCCTCGACCGAGCCGTCGAACAGCGAGCGATGGGTCAGCCGCACGCCGGCGGGCAGCGTGTCCTCCACCACCACGAAACCGTGGTTCTGGCTGGTGATCTCGACCTTGCCGGTGGCCAGATCCTTGACCGGATGGTTGGCGCCGCGGTGGCCGATCTCCATCTTGCGCGTCTTGGCGCCGAGCGCGAGCGCGACCAGCTGATGCCCGAGGCAGATGCCGAACAGCGGCACCCCCGAGTCAATCACTTGGCGGATCATCGGCACGGCATATCGGCCGGTAGCGGCCGGATCGCCCGGTCCGTTGGCGAGAAACACGCCGTCGGGCTTCAGGCCCAGGATGCGATCCGCGCCGGTCTCGGCCGGCACCACGGTGACCTTGCAGCCCGCGCTCGCCAGGCAACGCAGGATGTTGCGCTTGGCGCCGTAGTCGACCGCGACGACATGGTGACGCGGTTCGATCAGCCGACCGTAGCCCTCGCCCGGCCGCCAGCGCGTCTCGTCCCAATCGTAGCTCTGCCGGCAGCTCACCTCGCGCGCCAGGTCCATCCCTTCGAGGCCCGGCCACTCGGCGGCAATGCGCCGCAAGGCCCCGAGGTCGAACCGGCCGTCGGGCGCATGCGCGATCACGCCCGTGGGCGCGCCCCGGTCGCGGATGCGCCGGGTGAGCGCGCGCGTATCGACCCCCGCCATGCCGGGCAGCCCGTTCGACTTGAGCCAGGCATCGAGCGGACGCAGCGCGCGCCAGTTCGAAGGCTCGGTGATGTCGGCGCGCAGGATCGCGCCGCGCGCCGCCGGAGTCGCGCTCTCGATGTCCTCCGCGTTGGCGCCGACGTTGCCGATATGGGGGAAGGTGAAGGTGATGATCTGGCCCGCGTAGGAGGGATCGGTGAGCACTTCCTGGTAGCCTGTCATCGCGGTGTTGAACACGACCTCGCCCACAGCCTGTCCGGCCGC
>JASHSH010000471.1 GCA_030040955.1 Rhodospirillales bacterium | reverse complement strand
CGCTGCCCGAGAGCCAGGTGCGCAACATTCCGATCGGCCGCGCGGGCGGCAAGGGCAAGACCGGCGGCCGGGCGATCGATCTGACGCCGGGTCGGACGAAGGGAGATGAGTCATGAACGGTTATCCGGCGCGGCCCGGCACCTGGTCGGGTACGATGTCACCGCGCGATTTTGCGGCCTGGGGCGTCGAGGACGTCGCCTATATCCGGCTCGCCGAAGTCGAGGGCAAGCGGGCCTGGACGATCTTCGCCGCCAACGGAACCCCGATCGGCGCGGCGGAAAGCCGCGAGGTCGCGGAAGCGGCGGCCCGCCAGCACGATCTCGAGCCCCTGAGCGTGCACTGAACGGATCCGCGCGCCCGGACGGATCGGCGGCGCGCGCTTCCGTGAGCATCCTTCCACGCCTGTTCGAACTCTACCGGCGCCGCGGCTTCACCCCGGTGGCCGGGCTCAATCCGCTGTTCTGGGGCGGGTTCCTGGAAGCGAACTTCACCTGGCTGCTGCGCGACGGCGCGAGCTACACCAACGGGCTCGGCATCGCGCCGCAGGAGATCCAGTTCCTCGAATGCCTGTTCGCCGGCTGGCGTCCCGCGCGGATGCTGGTGATCGGCAATTCCTTCGGCTGGAGTTCGCTGGCGCTCGGACTGCTCGCGCCCGAGGGCAAGGTGGTGGCCATCGATGCGGGCTTCGACCAGAATTCGCTCGACGGGATCGAGCTCACCAATTCGATCGCGGCCGAGGCCGGGCTGCGCGTGCGGGCGGTGCGGGGCGTCTCGCCCGGGGATGTCGGGGAGATCGCGCGGGGTCAATTCGACGGGCCGGTCGATTTCGCCTTCATCGACGGGTACCACGGCAACGAGCAGATCGTGCTCGACTTCGACGCGGTACGCGCCTGCGCCGCGCCGGAAGCGGTCCACCTGTTCCACGACGTCCACAATTTCGATCTCTACGCCGGTCTCGCGCAAATCGAACAAGCGAGCGGTCTGACCGTGCGCCGCCTGATGGCCACGCCCTCGGGCATGGCGATCGCATATCCGGCCGCGCGGGCCGCCGTCGTCGCGCCCGCTCTTTCCGTCTTCGCGCCCGATCCCGCCGCGCTCGCCGTCATCGACAAGGCGGCTTGGCGGCATGCGCATCCGGCGCGCGCGCGCTGGCGCCGCAGCCTGGTCAAGCGGCGCGACAAAGTCATGACGTGGCTCGGGCGGGAGAAGCCGGCGTCGCGGTGATCGGATTTGGGGGTTTGGAGGAGGCGCTGCCCTCAGGCGGCGCGGATGGCGGGGGATTCGGTGAGCAGGGCGTAAAGGCCTTCGGCCTTGTCGGTGCCTCGCAACTTCTCGCACATGCCCTTGTCGCGGAGAAGCCGGGAGACCCGGGCGAGGGCCTTGAGATGGTCGGCGCCGGCGGTCTCCGGCGCCAGAAGCAGGAAGATCAGGTCGACCGGCTGCTCGTCGATCGAGTCGAAATCGATCGGCCGCTCCAGCCGCGCGAACAGCCCGTAGAGCCGAGTGAGGGTCGCCAGCTTGCCGTGCGGGATGGCGATGCCGTTGCCCACGCCGGTGGTGCCCAGTCGCTCGCGCTCGAGCAGGACATCGAGAATCGCCCGCTCGCTGAGACCGGTGATTTCCGCGGCGCGCCGCGCCAGTTCCTGTAATGCCTGCTTTTTGTTGGTCGCCCGCAAATTGGGGACGACGCCTTCGGGGCCGATCAGATCTGCGATTTCCATGTCTATTCCGCGTTCACTGCCACCCCTCCCGACACGTGCTCGCCGGCACTTAACGTCGGACGGCCAGTGGATGGCCGCTGGCAATAAGGCGCCGGACAGTAGGCTTCGACCCCGGGCGAGTCAAGAGAAGTTCGGGGCCCCAAATTCCACGCCGAGACATGCGCGAATTGCGCATGGCAGCCCGCGAATTTTTCCCTTGCGCGGCACCAAGCGCGGGCCGATCCCGTTGATAACGCAGCGATCCCTCAGGCGCCCAACGCCTTGTCGCGACGGCGCTGCACCGAGGAGGGGATGCGCATGGCCTCACGGTATTTCGCCACCGTGCGCCGCGCGATGTCGACCCCATCCTTGCGCAACACCTCGACGATCCGGTCGTCCGACAGGATCGCGCTGGCGGGTTCCCCTTCGATCAGCGCCTTGATGCGGTGGCGCACCGCCTCCGCCGAATGCGACTCCGCCCCGTCGGCGCCGGCGATCGCCTGGGTGAAAAAGTATTTCAGCTCGAAGATGCCGCGCGGCGTCGCCATGTACTTGTTGGCGGTGACCCGGCTCACCGTGCTTTCGTGCATCGAGATCGCGGCGGCGATGTCGCGCAGCACCAGCGGGCGCAGATGCTGGATGCCGCGGCGGAAGAATCCGTCCTGCTGCCGGACGATCTCGGTGGCGACCTTGAGAATCGTGTTGGCCCGCTGGTGCAGCGACTTGACCAGCCAGTTGGCCGATTGGAGCTGCTCGGTCAGGTAGCTCTTGTCCTCCTTGCTGCACGGGCGCGCGGCGATGCGCGCGTAATAGCGCTGGTTGACCAGGACGCGGGGCAGCGTCTCCGCGTTCAGCTCGACCAGCCA
>JASHSH010000470.1 GCA_030040955.1 Rhodospirillales bacterium | reverse complement strand
TTTTAGTACGGCCTGGCCGCCGATGACACCACCCGGAAAACTATAAGACGCGGCCGCCGAGCCTGTCCAGGCACTTGTCAGACAGGTGAGGCCGAACGCGCTCCCGCGCGCTCACATGTGGCTGGGCAGGTAGGTGGAGAGGATCGGGAAGGAGATCAGGATCGCGAGGCGGACGATGTCGGTGACGACGAAGGGGATCACGCCCAGGAAGATGGTCGAGATCTTGATGTCGTGGACCACGCTCTTGATCACGAACACGTTCATGCCGACCGGCGGATGGATCAGGCCGAGCTCGACCGTCATCACGATGATCACGCCGAACCAGATCGGATCGAAGCCCATGGCGGTGATCACCGGGAACACGATCGGAATGGTGAGGATCACCATCGCCATCGCGTCCATCACGCAGCCGAGCGCGAGATACATGACCATGATCAGCACCAGCACCTGGTAGCGCCCCACACCGAGTCCGGTGAGGAAGGCGGTGACGTGCTGGGGCGTCTGGGTGATGGTCAGGAAATAGCCGAAGATCAGCGCGCCGATCAGGATGGTGAAAATGGCCGCGGCGGTGCGCAGCGCGCGCATCAGCGATTCGAGCAGGGCGGCCGGCGCCAGCCGCCCGCGCAGGGTGGCGATCAGCCAGGCGCCGCCCGCGCCCATGCTGGCGGCCTCGGTCGCGGTGAACACGCCGCCATAGAGTCCGCCGACCACGAACAGGAACAGAAGCGCGATCGCCCACACGCCGCGCAGCGCGGCCCAGCGCTCGGCCCAGCTCGAACGCGGACCCGTCGGCAGGTGGCGCGGCCGCAACAGCCCGATCGCGGTGATGGTGGCGATGTACATGAGGGCGGCCAAAATCCCGGGGACGATGCCCGCGATATACAGCCGCCCGACATCCTGCTCGGTGATCAGGCTGTAGACGGCGAGCACGAGCGAGGGCGGCAGGATCGCGCCCAGCGTGCCGCCGGCCGCGATCACCCCGGCGGCGAAGCTCTGCGGGTAGGCGAATTTGCGCATCTCCGGATAGGCCACCGCCGAAAAGGTCGCCGCGGTGGCGACCGAGGAGCCCGAGACGGCGGCGAATCCGGCGCAGGCGGCGATGGTCGCCATGCCGAGCCCGCCGCGCCGGTGGCCGACGAAGCTGTTGGCGGCGCGGAACAGCTCGGCGCTCATCCCCGAGGCCGAGGCGATCGTGCCCATCAGCAGGAACATCGGGATGACCGCGAAGTTCGCGTCGGTGGCGGTGCGGATCGGCGACTGGGCGAGCAGCTTCAGCGCCGGTCCCCAGCCGCCGAGGATGCCGAAGCCGACCACGCCGACGAATCCCATCGCGATGCCGATGGGCACGCGCAGCAGCATCAGCGCGAACAGCAGGACGAAGCCGGCGATGGCGACGATATTCGCGCTCACGCCGGCCTCAATGGCTCGCCGCGCCGGGCCCGCCCGACGCAGGCGGCGACGCGAACTGCCGCGCCAGCCGGATAAGCAGGAGCAGAACCGCGGCGACCAATCCGGCCCAGGCGACGAGCTGGAACGGCCAGACCGGAATATGCAGGTCGTAGGTGGTCTCGGCCGAAGCGCGGGTGGCGAGCACCTTGCCGCCCATCATCCAGGTGAACACCGCCATGCACAACGTGGCGAGCGAGGTCGCGAACAGATCGACGAGGCGACGCCACCTGGCCGACATCGTGCCCCAGACCAGGTCGACGGTGATATGGCTGCCGCGCCAGCCGCCCACGGCGATGCCCCAGAAGATCAGGATGCCGAGCAGATTGCGGCCCAGATCGTAAGCGTCCGGGATCGACCAGCGGAACAGGTAGCGCAGCGCCACCGAGGCGAAGGTCAGAACGGTGACGACGGCGAGGAGGGAGGCCGCAGCGCGCTCCGCGCCCGCGATCCAGCGACCGAGCATTTCGGTCCGCGCCGGCGCTCAGTAGCCCGCGCCGTATTTGGCGAGGCTCGCCCGCAATTCGGCCATCGCGGCGTCGGGGTCGATTCCGGCCTGCTTCGCTCCGTCGGCCCAGGCCTGGCGCAAGGGCTGGGCGGCCGCGCGCCACTGGGCGAGCTGGTCGGCGGTCAGCGGGTTCACCTCGTGCCCCGCCTCGGCCTTGAGCTTCGCCATGCCGGCCTGCTCGAAATCCGACCACGGGCCGGCGATCTTCTCGGCCCATTCGGTGGTGCAGTGATCGTCGACCGCCTTCTTCTGCGCGGCGGTCAACGCTTCGTACTTTGCCTTGTTCATCACCCAGACGAAGGTGGTGACATAGATCGGGGCGTCGATATGGAATTTCACCACCTTGTCGATGCCGAACAGGATCATCGAGCCGGAAGGGAAGGTGATCGCATCGGCCACGCCGCGCTCGAGCAGATCGCGCGCCGCCGGCGCCGAGGCCTGGACATTGTTGCCGCCGAGCTCGGTCACCAGCCGCCCGATGGTGGCGTTGGCGGGACGCACCTTGAGTCCTTTCACGTCGGCGGGAAGGGTGAGCCGGGCGCGGGAATGGAAGGTGCCCGGGTAGTGCACGAAGGCCAGGCAGAAATGCACGTCCTTCATCTCGGCTTCCGCGTATTTGCGGTACCAGGCGTCCAGCGCCTCGCTGCCGCCGCGGCCATTGGCGATGAGGAACGGAAGCTCGCCCGCCGCGATGATCGGGAAGCGCCCCGGCTGGTAGCCGGGATTTACATAGGTGAAGTCGGCGATGCCGTCGCGCGCCATGTCGTAATGGTCGAACGCCTTGCCGAGCTGCTCGGCGGGGAAGATCGTCGACTGGATCGTGCCGCCCGACTCGTCTCTAAGCGATGCGGCCCAGGCCTCCAACGCCGGCTGTAACGGGTGCGCGGGCGGGACCCAGGTGGACAGCTTGAGCTGAATCGCATCGTCCGCGCGCGCCGGGCCGGGCGCGATGGCAGCGAGGACGAAGCAGGCGAGCATTCCGCCGCCGAGGGTGATAGCGCGCCAGGTTCGCATGCTTTCCTCCCTATTCCTTCGTTTTCTGCGCGGGCTCAGCCGGCCCCGAGCCAGGCATCGATCACCGCGCAGCGACCTTCCTCGCGCACCGCGCGCACCGCGCGCGCGACCGAGGATGCGACCTCCTCGGGCCGCTTGATGGTGAATGCGACCGCCCCGCCGGCGGCGGCGGCGATCTGCGCGTAGTCGGGGGGCGGGTCGAAGCCGATATCGAGATCGTTCGCCCTGCTCGCATAGCCGTGCGGATGCACGGCCAGCGCCGAGAAGCGCGGGGCCTTCCAGCCGCGATTGTTGTAGATCACCTGGAGGAACGGCGTCTTGTACTTGCGCGCCATCCAGTGGACGGTGGACGGCACCGAGAACATGTAGGAACCGTCGCCGGTCAGCGAGACGACGAGCGAGTCGGGCGAAGCGAGCTTGGCGCCGACCGCGGCGCCGCCGCTCCAGCCCAGCGAGCTTCCGCCGCTCGCGAACATCGTGCCCGGCCGCGTCTTGGCGATGTGATTGCAGATCACGGTGTAGTTGGTGATCCCCTCGTTGAGCACGATCGCGTCTTCGCCGATGGCGCGACGGACGCAGGCGGTAAGGTATTCAGCGCTGATCGCGCCCGCGGGCGCCGCCTCGCGGCGCTCGAGGTCCTGGGCGCGGCGGTGGTGCATGTCCGCATAGTGGCGAAGCCGATCGTCGCGCAAGCCGGGCGGCACCGGATGTTTCGCCAGCCGCTCGGCGATCTGGCGTAACGCGAGCTCGGCATCGGCCCGATAGACCCCCTGCGCGCCGATATACCAGAGCGGGATCGAATCCTTCAGCGGATCGATATCGATATGATGGATGGAAGCGTCCTCGGCCGGCCGGCTCACCGCCGGAATCCAAGGGACGTCGCTGTCGATCACCAGCACCAGGTCGGCTTCGGCGAGCGCCGGATTCTGATGGGGCTCGTTCCATTGATTGCCGAGATAGCGTTCGTCGTCGTGCGGGAAGTTCACGCAGCTGGGCGCCGATTCGAGCACGCCGATCCCGGCCGCCCCGCAAAGGGCCGCGAGCGCCTCCACCGCGCGCGGATTGCGTCCCAGATAGGAGGTCACGACCAGCGGCCGGCGCGCCTTCGTCAATGCTTCCGCGACGCGGGCCGCGGCCTCGTCGGGGAGCGGCGCGGGCGCGATCGGTTGCCAACGCGCCATGTCGGCCGACACGGGGCGGATCGGCTCTTCCATCGCCTCGCGCGCCGCGACCAGATACACGGGCCCCTTGGGATCGCTGTGCGCGATCTGGAGCGCGCGGCGGACGATCTGGCCGACATTGCGGCCAGAGCGGATCTCGTGGTCGAACTTCATGTATTGGCGCAGGATGCCGCGCTGGTCGCGCACGTCCTGGAGCCAGTGGATGAATTCGTTGCGCGAGCCGACGCGTTCGCCTTCCTGGGTCGCCGGCGACATGCCCGCGTAGATCAGCACCGGAACGCGCGCGCGCGCCGCGTTGTGCACCGCGCCGCCGAGCGCCTGGGTTCCGCAGTCGACATGCACCACGACGGCCTGCGCGCGGCCGGTCACCTGCGCGTAGCCCTGCGCGCAGCTCAGCGCCACCATCTCGTTCGGACAAGTGACGATGGTCGGAATCGTCCGGCCGGTCGCCCGTGCCTCGGCGATCGCCTCGATCAGGCCGGGGTGGTCGGAGCCGAAATTGGCGAAGATATAGGCGACGCCCGCCTCGCGCAGCGCCTCCAGAAACGCCGCGCTGGCGCTGACGGTGATTTCCGCGGCCACGGACGCGCGTCCCTTCGCCTCAGGCGAGCTCATCGGCGATCCGCTTGAGCAGGCCGATGAACGCCGCCTTGTCCGCGCCGACGATCCGGTCGAGCTTCCCGTCATGGCGGCGCGCGTGACGGCGGATGCGGCTCAGATAGGCCCGGCCGGCCCCGGTGAGGAACAGCTCGGCGCGACGGCCGTCGCGCGCGTTGCGGTGGCGTCGGATCAGCTGGCGCTCGCGCAGTTCCTGGATCAGCGGCGTCACCGTCGATTTGTCGCGCGCGATCGCGCGGCCCAGCTCGCTCTGTCCGATGCCGGG
>JASHSH010000469.1 GCA_030040955.1 Rhodospirillales bacterium | reverse complement strand
CGTGCCCACGAACGAGAGCCGGTCGAGATCGGCGCGCAGTTCGTAGATGCTCTTCTTCTGCTTCTGCCCGGTGGCGATGCGCTTGACCAGGAATTCGATCTCGTGGGAGTAGCGCTGCATCTTGGTGAAATTCAGGTTGGTGACCGCCTCGTCGATCATGGCGCGCAGCACCTCGACGTCGGTCAGCCCCTCGATCTTGGCGCGCAACGTATTCGGCACCTCGATCGGCACCAGCGGATTTTTCTCGTCGGGGCGCGCGCCGGCGGTGGTACGGCGGTCGGGGCCGATATAATTGTGCGTCACCACGAACGGCTTGCGCGAATTGTAGAGCTTGTTGATGCGGTCGAGCACGGTCTCGATCGACATCGGCTTGATCAGCAGGTCATCGACGCCGGAGCCGAGGATGCGCTGCACGCCCTCGGCGGTCGCGTTCGCCGTGGTCGCGATGATGGCGAGGAAGGGATTGCGTCCGACCGCGTGGTTGCGCATGCGCTGGACGATCTCGCAGAAGTCGCCCCCGGGCAGGCTGGTGTCGCACATCAGCAGGTCGACCGAGATGTCGTCGAGCAGGCGCAGCAAATCCTCGGCCGCGGAGCAATCCGAGATGCTGCGCGCGCCTTGATGGAGCAGGGCGGCCTTCAGGCTGTGGCGGACATGCGGGTTCGTCTCGCCGATCGCCACGTGCACGTTCTCGTAGCGAAGTGTCTCCACCGGTCAGACTCCGGGGGGCGCGCTTCTCGCGCCCCATCGAGCCGGCCTTTGAATTCTCATCGATCCCGGACCGCGCAATACGGAACCCATACCCACCGGCAATACGCCACCGCTCTCGCGGACGCTATTTTTCCGCACCGCAGCGACAACAGGAAACATATCCTAAACGCAAGGTCTAAGCCAGTGCCGGGCCGGTAACAGCGGATGTCGACGCCGAATTGGGGCGCCGCCCACCGGCTCAGCGTTCGCGGAACGCCTCCGCGCGCAACTTGAGGACGGGAGTGACCAGATAGCGCAGCACCGAGCGCTGGCCGGTATGGATATCCACCATCGCGAGCATCCCGGGCGTGATCGGCAGGTCGTTGCCCGCACCCAGGCTGGATTTGGCGGTCTCCACGATCACCCGATAATAGGGCTGGTTGTCCTGACCGACGCTGGTGTCGGGGGCGACCTGGGTGACCACGCCGTCGAGCCCGCCATACCTGGTATAGTCGTAGGCGGTGACCTTGACTTCGGCCGCCTGCCCGACCTTCACATAGCCGCGGTCGGCGGGAAGCAGCTTGGCCTCGATCTCGAGTCGGTCGTGCGCCGGAACGATCTGCATGATCTCCTCGCCCGGGCGCACCACCCCGCCGATTGTGTTCTGACGCAAATTCTTCACGATTCCGTCGGTCGGCGAGACGATGGTGGCGCGCCGCTGCTGATCCGAGGCCTGGGTCATCAACTCGCGGTCGCGCGCGAGCGTGAGCTGAGTATCGGCGATGTCGGCCTGGGCGGCCCGGGCGAACTTCACCCGCTCCTCGGCACTGCGTTGCTTCGCCTCGTCGAGCGCCGCCTGCGCCTTGGGGATTGAGCTGTTCAGGATGTCGATCTGGCCCTCCAGGTCCTGCACCTGATTCTGCAGCTCGAGATCCTCCATCTTCGAGGTCAGCCCCTCTTCGAGCAGGCTCTTCGACATTTCCGCCTTCTTGCGCAGCAGCGCGAGGCTGGTCTGCGCGGCGCGCTGCTTGGCTTGCAACTCCTGGATTTCGAGCGAGCGCTGGCGCTCTTGCTGGTCGAAGACCGCGAGCGTCGCCTGCAGGTTCTGCTGGCGCACCTGGTAATTCCTGCGCTCGGCATCGACCAGGTCGGGGCGGCGCTTGGCCTCGGCTCCGGGGAATTGGAGCGCGGCGCCGCCGGCCTCGGCGGTCATGCGCGCCAGCGCGATGGTCAGCCCGTCGATGCGCACCTGCAACTCGTCCCGGTTCACCGCCGAGACCGGCAGCGCGAGTTCCATCAGCTTCTGGCCCTCCTTCACCGTATCGCCCTCGTGGACGAAGATGTCCTGGACCACGCCGCCCTCCAGGTGCTGTATCTCCTTCACCTTGCCCTCGGGCACCACCTCGCCGGGGCAGGTGCTTACCTCGTCGAGCTGCGCGAAGGCCGACCAGACGCCGAGCCCGGCGAGCAGCCCCATGATGGGCCAGGCGATCCGTCGCCAGGTCGGCAGCGGGTGGCTGAGCGCGAGCGCCTGCAGCGGATTTTGGCTCACGACGCTTCCTTCCCGATCGCCGGCACCGGGCGCAGGAGCGGCGCGGGAATCGCCTCGTGCGCGCGCGGTTGCAGGCGCGCGAGCACCTCGCCGGTCGGCCCCGCCATGGCGATGCGGGCATTGTCGAGCACCACGGCGTTGCGGCAGGCGGCCAGCAGCGCCGGGCTGTGCGTCACCACCAGGATGGTATGGTCGGCCGCCAGCGCGGCGAGATTGCGCGCCAGCTCCTCCTCGGCTTGGCGGTCGAGGCTCGCCGACGGCTCGTCGAGCAGGAGGACGGGCGGATCGCCGATCAGCGCGCGCGCCAGCGCGATGCGCTGCCGCTGCCCGGCCGACAGGCGGGAACCCGCCTCGCCGATCTCGGTTCCGTAGCCGGCCGCCAGGTCGACGATGTATTGGTGCACGCCGGCGAGCCGCGCGGCGCGCAGAATGTCTTCGTCACTCGCGTCGTCCATGCCCTGCGCGATGTTGTCGCGGATGGTGCCGGCGAACAGCACGCATTCCTGCGGCACATAGCCGATCCAGCCCGCCAGGTCCTCGCGGCCGAACTGGGCGATGTCGGCGTCGTCGAGCAGGACCCGGCCTCGCCCGGGCCGGTACAGGCCCTGGATCAGCTTGAGCAACGTGGTCTTGCCCGAACCGTTGCGGCCCAGGATCGCGGTCATGCCGCCGGCCGGGACCACCAGCGACAGCCCGTCGAGCACGGGCCCGAGGCGGGAATCGTAGGCGAAGGCGAGATCGTCGAGCGCGATCGCGCCCTTGGGGCGTTCCAGCCGCACCGCCGAATGACGCGGCTGCTCCTCCTCGCCGAGCACCTGGCCGATACGGCCCATCGCCTGGCGGAACGCCGCATAGCCGCGCCACGCGCCCACCAGCTGGTTCAGCGGCGAGAGCAGCCGCGCGACCAGCATGTTGCAGGCGACGAGGGAGCCCATGGTCAGCGCATGGTCGATGATGAACAGCGCGCCCACGCTGGTCATCAGCACGTTGGTGCCGAGCGTGAACAGGGTGGCGAGATTGACATAGCCGTCCGCCCGCGAGCCGCGGCGCACCGATTGATCGATCGCGTCGGCCTGGCGTTCCTCCCAGAGCGGGCGCATCGCGCGTTCGAGCGCTAGCGCCTTGACCGTGGTACGCGCGCCGATCATCTCGGCGAGCAGCGCGTCGCGGTTGCCGTGGCGCGCGCGCTCGGTCTCGCTCGCCGAGGCGAGGGTCGCGCCGGAGCGCCAGGCCAGCGCCAGGAACAGCGGAAACACCGCGACGAAAACCAGGGCGATCGGTCCGGCGATGGCGAAGATCGCGGCCAGGAACAGCAGGACATAGGGCAGGTCGAGGATCAGCAGCACCGACGCGCCGGACAGCGTGTTGCGCACCGTGTCCGCGTCGCGGAACAGCTGCTGCCAGTAGGCGGCCGGTCGGACCTCGAGCGTGCGCAGCGGCAGCGCCACTAGCTTGTCGTACAGCATCCGGCCGACCTCGACGTCGATGCGCAGGGCGACCGTCTGCATGATGCGCGCGCGGGTCTGGCGCAGGACGAAGTCGAAGCACAGCAGCACCGCCATGCCGATCACCAGCCCCTTCAGCGTGCTGACGCCGGAATGGCCGACCACGCGGTCGTACACCTGTTGGACGAACACCGGCAGCGCGAGGGCGAGGGCGTTGACGAACAGCGAAACGACCAGCATTTCCGCGAACACCGGCCGCATCGGCCGGAGCACAGGCTGAAGCCAGGGCTGGATCAGGCGGTTCATGGCGGGATTGTTGCCGCGTCGTCCGGCTCTGCCAACAAAAAGTTCGAGCAGGCGCCGGAATTGGCCTACAGTCTGGCCCGCGGTTAGGGAAGGGGGGAGAGGTGGCCTGGAAGTTCCGCGCGTCCAATCTGTGGCGCGGCGCCTGGTGGCGTAAGCAGTTCAGCTTCGATCGTCTGGTCGGCCTGTCGGTGCTGTTCGTGCTGCTCGTGGTGCGCGCGGCCGACCCGGTGGTTCTCGAAGTGGTGCGCGAACGCACCTTTGATTTCTACCAGCAGATCAAGCCGCGACAGACGCCGCCCGAGCGCCCGGTGGCCATCGTCGACCTCGACGAGGACAGCCTCGCCGCCATCGGCCAGTGGCCGTGGCCGCGCAACATCATCGCGCAGATGGTCACCAACCTGACCAAGGCCGGCGCGATCGTGATCGGCTTCGACATTTTCTTCGCCGAGCCCGACCGCATGTCGCCGCAGTCGGTGGCCAAGACGCTGCCGGGCCTCGACGACGAGACGCGCGCGCGGCTCTCCGCCATGGAGTCGAACGACGAGATACTGGCCGACGCGATCCGGCACAGCAGGGTCGTGCTCGGCCAGACCGGCATTCCGCTGCCGGCGCGCCGCACCGACCGAATCCCGCCGATCCCGACCGTGGTCCAGATCGGGGGCAACCCGATCCCCTATCTCGAATCCTATGTCTCGATCCTGCGCAACACGCCGGTGATCGACGCGTCCGGCGAGGGCTGGGGCGTGGTCTCGTTCACGCCGGAGACCGACGGCGTGGTGCGCCGCGTGCCGGCGTTGGTGACCGACGGGCAGCACATTTATCCGGCGTTGTCGATCGATATGCTGCGCATCGCCACCGCGAACGAAAGCCTCGGCATCAAGATGAACGCGGCCGGCGTGTACGGCGTGATCGTGCGGCCCAACATCGTGAAGACCGACGAGCGCGGCCGCATCTGGGTCTATGCCAGCCGCTACGACGCCGAAAAATACATCTCCGCCAAGGACGTGGTGAACGACACGTTCGACAAGAAGAGGGTGGCCAACAAGCTGATCCTGGTCGGCACCTCTGCCGCGGGCCTGCAAGACGTGCGCTCGACCGCGGTGGAGCGGCACATCCCCGGCGTCGATGTCCACGCCGAGATGATCGAGACCATCCTCTACGGCCAGCAGCTGAGCTATCCGCCCGACGCAACCGGCGTCGAGCTGATCACCGCGATGGTCGGTTCGCTCCTGATGATCGTGCTGGTGCCGGTGGTCGGCGCGCGCTG
>JASHSH010000468.1 GCA_030040955.1 Rhodospirillales bacterium | reverse complement strand
GACGAGGCGAGGCGCTGGGGCACCTATGTCTGCGCCCACGCCTACAGCGCCGCCGCCATCGAGCGCGCCGTGCGCGCCGGCGTGCGCACGATCGAGCACGGCAACCTGATCGACGCGCCGACCGCCAAGTTGATGGCCGAGCGCGGTGCCTTCGTGGTCCCCACCCTGGTCGCCTATGACGCGCTGAAGCGCCGCGGCGCCGATTATGGAATGACCAAGTCGGGACTGGCGAAGAACGATCGCGTGCTCGACGCGGGCGTGAAGTCGCTGGAAATCTGCAAGGCGGCCGGGGTGAAGATGGGCTTCGGCAGCGACCTGCTCGGCCAATTGCAGAACGACCATTGCAAGGAATTCCAGATCCGCTCGCAGGCGCTGCGCGCGCCCGAGATCCTGCGCTCGGCGACCATCGTGAACGCGGAGATCCTGCGCCAGGAGGGCAAGCTCGGCGAGTTGGTTCCCGGCGCGCATGCCGACCTGCTCGTGGTCGACGGCGATCCCTACCGCGATCTGTCCGTGTTCCTGAATGACGGCGCGCGGATTCCGGCGATCATGGTCGGCGGCAATTTCGTCAAGAACGCGCTGTGAAACGCGCCAAGAAGCGAGCGCCCGCCCAGCGCGCGGCGGCCAGGCCGGCCCGCGGTGCGCGCCGGCGCGGCTCGGGCGTCACCACGGTCTACAAGGCGCTCAAGCGCGACGTGCTGAACATGACGCTCGCGCCCGGCGATCCGCTCGACGAGACCTCGCTGTCGCTGCGCTTCGGCATGTCGCGCACGCCGGTCCGCGAAGCCCTGGTGCGGCTGGTGAGCGAGGGACTGGCCACCACGCTCCCCAACCGTAACACCATCGTCTCGACCATCGACTTCCTCGGCATGCCGGCCTATCTCGACGCCCTCACGCTGATGTACCGCGTGACCACCCGGCTCGCCGCCGAGCGCCGCCGGGAGGTCGATCTCGTCCGCATGCGCAAACGCCAGGCCGCCTTCGCGCGCGCGGTGCGCGATGCCGACGCGATGGCGATGTTGGAAACCAACCGCGAGTTTCACCTGGCGATCTCGCAGGCCGGCGGCAACAAGTATTACACCGAGATGTTCGCCCGCCTGCTCAACGAGGGGCTGCGCGTGCTGCGCGCCTACTATCAGAGCTTCGGCGACCACCTGCCCCCGGAATATGTCGACGAGCACGAGGTGATCGTGGCGGCGATCGAGGCGCGCGACGTCGAGCGGGCCGACGCGGTGGCGCTCCAGCACGCGCGGCAGATCGTCCGCCGCATCGAAGGCTTCATCGCGCCCACGGTGGGCGACGCGCTGCGCCTCGACGCGCGGCCGAAGGTGTAAAGGCGGCCCTCGTCGGGGCTCCTCATGGTTCGAGACGGACCGCCGCGCGGTCCTCCTCACCATGAGGGCATTCGGAAATCCTCGCCCTGAGCCTGTCGAAGGGTGAGGACCGCCCCCTCACATCCGCGCGCGCAGGGCGGCGGTCTTGGCCTCGTCCACCTTGAGGGTGCGCGGGTCCACCGCCACCCCGTAGTCGCGCGCGGCGCCCTCGACGCTGACGAATCCCTCGACGATGTCCTCGACCACCTCCTCGGGGGGGCGGTCCTTGGCGAGCCCGTAGCCGCCGCCGCCGCCGGTCATGGTGCGCACCAGCGTGCCGGCGGGAATCGTCTGCGCCTTCAGCTTGAGCGCGCCCGAGCGGATGCCGGGCCCGTCGATGGCGATGATCGGCGGCTGGCCCGACTTGCCGCCGACGATGCCCCAGCCCGGCGTGGCCGAGCGTTCGAACCAGAGCGAGACGTCGACATCCTTCAGCGCGCGATAGGAGCGCACCACGCCGCAGCCGCCGCGCCAGCGACCCGCGCCGCCGCTGTCGCGGCGGATGGCGAACTCCTCCATCTTCATCGCATGCTTGACCTCGTAGACCTCGGTCGGGATGTTGCGGAACGAGCCGTTGCACAGGTTGATCAGCGCGCTCTCGCCGTCGGAGCCCTTGAACGCGCCCCAACCGCCGGCGGTCGGCTCGATGGCGATCCACCGGCCCTGGCGCGGATCGGCGCCGACGAAGCAGGCCACCATCGAATCTCCGTACTGGGCCGCGATCGCCTTCTCGGGCATCGCCTTGCCCAGGCAGGTGATCATCAAGTCGGCGAGCAGGCCGAGCCCGGTGAAATACCATTCGCAGGCGGCCGGATCGCGCGCGTTGAACATGCACTCGTCGGGGATCTTGACCTCGAGGGTCGGGAAGGAGCGCCCGGTGATCGGCGTGTTCGGGCTGAGCATCGCCTTGTAGGCAAGGCGGATCATCGAAATCGTCTGCTCGCGTCCGCAATTGAGCGCGCCCTTCAACGGGCCGGAGGTGCCGGCAAGATCGACGATCATGCGGTCGCCCGCGATCGTGATGGTGACGCGCACCACCACCGGCTCGTTGCTGACGCCGTCATTGTCGAGCGTGCCCTCGGCGGTGTAGGTGCCGTCCGGGATCGCGGCGACGGCGGCGCGGTCGAGCTCGGCGGACTGGCGGAAGATGTTCTCCTTCGCGCTCTCGAACACCTCGACGCCGACCCGGTCGAGCATCTGGGTGAGGCGGCGCTCGCCGGTCTTGATCGCGGCGATCTGCGCGTTGAGGTCGCCCACCACCACGTCCTTGAGACGGGTATTGGTGCGCAGCAGATCGAGCCAGTCCTGGTTGACCACGCCCTTGCGCACGATGCGGCTGGGCCCGAAGCGCAGACCTTCGTGGTAGATCGAGGTCGAGCCCATGGTGGAGCCGGCATCGATCGTGCCGATATCCTGCCAGTGCGCGCGCGAGGCGGCGAAGCCGACGAGGGCATTCTTGTAGTGGATCGGCCCCAGCACGGTCACGTCATGCGCATGCGTGCCCTGGATGTAGGGATCGTTCATCATGATGACGTCGCCCGGCGCGAGATCGTCGCCGTAGCGCCGTAGCGCGAGCCGCACGCATACGTCGATATTGCCGACGAAGATCGGCACGCCGGTCGATTGCCCCAGCGTCTGGCCGTTGCGGTCGAGCAGCGCGACCGCGCTGTCGCGGCCCTCGTAGATGACCGAGGAGAAGGCGGAGCGGTAGAGCGCCGCGTTCATGTCGTGCGCGCAGGCGACGACGAAGTTGCGGATCACCTCGGTGGTGATCGGATCGGCGACCGCCCGCTTGCGCCGCGCCGGCGCCTTCCTGGCGACGCGCTTCCCGTTCGCAGCCTTCCTTCCGCCCGTAGCCCGCTTCGCCATGGCCTTGCTCCTCTTTCCTATCCGACGCGCTTGAGCGACATGTGGCCGCCCTTGATGATCGTTGCCTTCCAGCCCGGCGGCAAGACCGTGGTGGCGGTCGGCTCCTCGATGATGGCGGGACCCTTCACCCCCTTGCCCACGGCCAGGCCGAGCCTGCCGACGATCGCGGTCTCGTGGCGGCGGCCGTCGAAATGCACCATCCGCTTGCGCGCGGGCGGCACCGCGACCGGCCTCGGCGCGACGATGCCCGGCCGGTCCAGCTTGCCGATCGCCATCACGCGGAGCGTGACGATCTCGAGCCGCGCCTCGGCGTTGGCGTGCCCGTATTGTTTGAGATAGGCCGCGTCGAACGCCTTGCGGACCTTCGCCTTGTCGGCCACGCCCGAGGGCATGTCGCAGGCGATCTGGTATTCCTGGAACTCGTAGCGGAAGTCCGCCGTGCGCGCGAAGCTCATCTTGCCGGCCGCGATGCCTTCATGGGCCAGACTCTCCCGCCCGCGCGCCTCCAGCTCCTTGTAGGCCGCCTCCAGCTCGGCCGGCGCCACATGGTCCCACAGATGGTAATAGGTCCGCTTGAACTCCTGCATCACGTCGGTATGCAGCATCCCCCAGGCCGAGAAGGCGCCGGGGTGAACCGGCACGATCACCTCGCCGATCTCCAGCTGCTGGGCGATGGCCGCCGCGTGCATCGGTCCCGCGCCGCCATAGGCGAACAGCGCGAAGTCGCGCGGATCGATGCCGCGGCGGATGGTGATGGTACGCACGGTGTCCGCCATCTTGGCGTTGACGATGTCGAGAATGCCCTGCGCCATCGCTTCGGTGCCGAGCCCGATCGCGCGCGCGACTCGGCCCACCGCCGCCTGCGCCGCGCCGACGTCGAGCGTCATCCGCCCGCCGGCGAAGGTGGCCGGATCGATCCGGCCCAGCACGACGTTCGCGTCAGTCACCGTCGCCTCGGTGCCCCCGCGCCCGTAGCAGGCCGGACCCGGAACCGAGCCGGCGCTGCGCGGCCCGACCCGGATATTGCCGCCCTCGAGCCAGGCCAGCGATCCGCCACCCGCGCCGATCACATGGATGTCGACATTCGACATCTGGATCGGCAATCCCTCCAGCTCGGCCTCGCCCGAGAGCGTCGGCTGTCCGTCCACGATCAGGCTGGCGTCGAACGAGGTGCCGCCCATGTCGATGCTGATCAGGTTCGGCCGGCCCAGCGATTTGGCGACCGCCTTGGCCCCGATCGCGCCGCCCACCGGTCCCGACAGCAGCGTCTGCAACGGATGCTCGCGCGCCGCCGCCGCCGTCATCGCGCCGCCGTTCGACTCCATCACATGCAGCTCGCGGCCCGCCAGCGTCCGCTTCAGCTCCTGGATCAGCGTGGTCAGATAGCGCTTCACCACCGGCGCGATATACGCCTCCATGATCGCGGTCGAGCTGCGCGCGAATTCCCGCCATTCCGGCGACACCCGGTGCGACAGGATCACCGGGAACTCCGGCAGCCGTTCCGCCAGGTACTTCTCGGCCGCCAGCTCGTGCACCGGGTTCGAATAGGCGTGCAGGAAGCAGATCGCGATCGAGTCGTAGCGCCCTTCCTTCGCCGCCGCGATCACCGGATCGAGATCGGCGAGCAGGATGGGCTCCTCCACCGACTGGTCCGACCGCAGCCGCTCGCGTACGGTGAACACGTCGCGCCGCCGAAGCAGACCCTTCGGCTTGCGGTAGTGGATCGAGAATATGTCGCGCCGGTCGTTGCCCTGGATCGCGTACACATCGCCGAAGTTCCGCGTGGTGACCAGCGCGACCCGGGCACCCTTGCGCTCGAGCACCGCGTTCACGCCGACCGTGGTTCCGTGGATGAGGAATTCCAGCCCCGCGTCTTTAGGCAGGAACGTCTTCAGCCCCTCCAACACGCCGCCCGCCGGATTGGCCGGGGTCGACAGCACCTTGCCGGTGAACGTGTCGCCCGACTTCGCATCCTGGAACACCAGATCGGTGAACGTGCCCCCGATATCCACCGAGACGCGATACCGACCGCCCTTCCCTCTCGCCATCTTACCTTCTCCCCTGAACCTCTCTCTGCCGTTCGCGGCTAGCGCCGGCCCCGACCCGCGCTCAACGCGACCGCGACCACGATGATGAGACCCGTGGTCAGGTCCTTGAAGAACGGATCGGCGTTGAGGATGTTGAACGCGTTGTTGATCAGCGACAGCAGCAGCACGCCCGCGATCGAGCGCCACACCGCTCCGACGCCGCCATAGATGCT
>JASHSH010000467.1 GCA_030040955.1 Rhodospirillales bacterium | reverse complement strand
CCAGACAACGGGCGCGCGCGGCCCGGCTTCGCCACCCGGGAGCCGGGTGCGCGTGAAGCCGTTCCTGTTTTGCCCGGGACCGTCACGGTGGTACGCCCCTGGTCTGGCTAGCCGAACGATCGTTCCGCAACCGCGCGGAACGCCTTCGCCCGCCTCATCTTTAAGCCCTTTTCCCTTTGCGAAGCAATGGTTATTTGAATTTCTTCGGACGCGGTGCTAGGCGGGCAGGAAGCAAAAAGGGGCCGCGCCCGAGGGCGCGACCCCATCTTGGAAAGCGAGCGAAGCCGGGCGGTTGGACTAGAAGTCCATGTCGCCCATGCCGCCGCCCATCCCGCCGCCGCCCGGCATGGCGGGGGCTTTCTTCTCGGGTTTCTCGGCGACCATCGCCTCGGTGGTCACCAGCAGACCCGCGACCGAAGCCGCGTCCTGCAAGGCCAGCCGCACGACCTTGGTCGGGTCGATGATGCCGGCCTTCATCATGTCGACATACTCGCCCTTCTGCGCGTCGAAGCCGAAGTTCGCGTTGTCCTTGTCGAGCACACGGCCCGCCACCACCGCGCCGTCGGCGCCGGCATTCTCGGCGATCTGGCGCAGCGGCGTCTGCAGCGCCTTGCGCACGATGTCGATGCCGACCTGCTGGTCGGGGTTGGCGACCTTGACCGAGGACAGCACGCGGGCCGCGTAGAGGAGCGCCACGCCGCCGCCGGCGACGATGCCCTCCTCGACCGCGGCGCGGGTGGCATGGAGCGCGTCGTCGACGCGGTCCTTGCGCTCCTTCACCTCGACCTCGGTCGCGCCGCCCACCTTGATGATGGCGACGCCGCCGGCCAGCTTGGCCAGCCGCTCCTGCAGTTTCTCCTTGTCATAGTCCGAGGTGGTCTCCTCGATCTGCTGGCGGATCTGCTTGCAGCGGGCCTCGATGTCCTTCTTCTTGCCGGCGCCGTCGACGATCGTGGTGTCTTCCTTGTTGATCGTCACCCGCTTGGCGGTGCCGAGCATGTCGAGGCCGACATTCTCGAGCTTGATGCCGAGATCCTCGGAGATCACTTGGCCGCCGGTGAGCACGGCGATGTCCTCGAGCATCGCCTTGCGGCGGTCACCGAAGCCGGGCGCCTTGACCGCGGCCACCTTCAGTCCGCCGCGCAGCTTGTTGACGACGAGCGTGGCCAGCGCCTCGCCTTCGACTTCCTCCGCCACGATCAACAGCGGACGGTTCGACTGCACCACCGCCTCCAGGACGGGAAGCAGCGGCTGCAGGCCGGAGAGCTTCTTCTCGTGGAGGAGGATGTAGGGGCTGTCGAGCTCGACCGTCATCTTGTCGGCGTTGGTGATGAAATAGGGCGAGGTGTAGCCGCGGTCGAACTGCATGCCCTCGACGGTCTCGACCTCGGTGTCGAGGCCCTTGGCCTCCTCGACCGTGATCACGCCCTCCTTGCCGACGGTGCGCATGGCGTCCGCGATCTTGTCGCCGATCGCCTTCTCGCCGTTGGCGGCGATGGTGCCGACCTGGGCGATCTCCTCGTCGGTGGAGACCTTCTTCGAGCGCTTCTTCAGGTCCTCGACCACCCTCTCGACGGCGAGGTCGATGCCACGCTTGAGGTCCATCGGGTTCATGCCCGCGGCCACCGCCTTGGCGCCCTCGCGCACGATCGTCTGCGCGAGCACTGTCGCGGTGGTGGTGCCGTCGCCCGCCAGATCGGCGGTTTTGCTCGCCACCTCGCGCACCATCTGCGCGCCCATATTCTCGAACTTGTCGGCGAGCTCGATCTCCTTGGCGACGGTGACGCCGTCCTTGGTGATGCGCGGCGCTCCGAACGACTTGTCGATCACCACGTTGCGGCCCTTCGGGCCCAACGTCACCCGCACCGCATCGGCGAGGATGTCGACGCCGCGCAGCATGCGCCCGCGCGCGTCGGCGCTGAATCTCACTTCCTTGGCAGCCATGTCCTTCTAGCTCCTAAATCGCTTGCTGGTCCGTCTCAGGCGGCTTTCGCCTTCTTGGCGCCCTCGATGACGCCCATCACGTCCGACTCCTTCATGATCAGCAGCTCCTCGCCGTCGATCTTGACCTCGGTGCCGGACCATTTGCCGAACAGGATGCGGTCGCCCGCCTTGAGGTCGAGCGGGTGAAGCTTGCCGTCCTCGCCGCGCGCGCCGGGTCCGACGGCGATCACCTCGCCCTCCTGCGGCTTCTCCTTGGCGGTGTCGGGAATGATGATCCCCCCGGACGATTTCTGGTCTCCCTCGATGCGGCGAATGAGCACGCGATCATGGAGCGGTCGGAACTTCATTGCGGAACCTCCGTCGCAAAAACGCCCGGACCGCGGCCCGGACGCGCTGTTAGCACTCTCCCTTGAGGAGTGCCAACGATCTAAAGGCCGGACGCGGCTTCGTCAAGGGCAGAAAAAACTGTTCTCCTCCAAATATTTATCAGGCGGGTACCAGAGTGTCGGCGAGCGCGCGGCGGGGACTCGGCGGCGCTTCGCGCACGGGCCAGCCGAGACGGAAGGCGAATGTCGCTGGGCCGTTCCGGTCGCCCGCCAGCCTTGCCAGGGCCGGGGCGAACACGGGCGGCCGGCCCAGCTGGCGGTCGCGATCGATGCGTTCGGGGAGCTGATTGAGCGGCTGCGCCGCCACGCCGGCGAGGGTCGCGCGCAAATGCAGGCGCTGCCACAGCCGCCCGGCCGCGATGGCCTGCCCGGCATCGTAGAGATCGCGCACCGTGATCAGTCCGAAGACGGGGGCGGTAGCGAGCGCCACGTCGCGCGTATGCTCGTACCAAAATCGGTGGGCGCGTTCGGGTGAGGGAGCGGGCAACAGTTTGGCGAGTGTACGCATCAGCGGCGAGAGCCCGGCCGCGTCGATGGTCGGACCGTCGCGGTGCGCCTCGATCTCCGCATCGGTCGCGCGGAACCAGGCGTCGCTGTCGCGGATCATCGGCGCGTCGTCGATGATCGCCTGGGTCGCGGCCAGCGTTGCGGCGGCGAAGTCGCGGCGCATCGCCGGATCGCCGAGAATCGCCACGGCCGTGCCGGCCGCCGGGTCCGCGAGGGCGGCGAGGCCGGCAAGAAAATCGGACGCTAGCGGCCGTTCCGGGTCATAGGCGCCGCGATTGGTGTGGCGCAGCGGAATCGCCGCGAATTCGGGCGGCGGCTGCGCCGGGGCCGGCGCGGGCGCGAGGAGGATGCGGGCGGCGAGCCGGGGACCGGGGTCGGGCGAGCGATCGAGCAAGCTTCCCGGCACCGCTTCCAATCGGACGGCGTACCCATCCGCGGCCGCGGCGATGGCGAGATTTTCGATCGCGCATCCGATGCTCAGGCGCATCTCGCGGCGGAACGGATCCATTGCGCCGAGATTGCGCCGCTCGTCGGCGTAGATGTCGATGCGACCACCGCCGAGGGCAAACAGCCAGGGCTGCGTGTCATGCGCGTTGGCGGCGAGGATCGCGGCGCGCAACAGCCGGAGCGGCCCTTCCGCCGCGCTGCCGCGCCAATCGCGCCAGGGCGCATAGGCCGCGCCGGCCGGCACCCCGTCCTCGGCACAGAAACCGCGCGCGCAGCCCGCCAAACCGACGGCGAATACGGCTCCGCCCCCAGCCATGAAGCCCCGCCGACCGCAAATCATCCGTGCGTCCATGCCGCCCTCCATATTGTCACCTACCGGTGACTTGCCAGTCGCGAATAACTCAGGTCGGGTCGAGCAACGCCGCGCCGATCCGCTCGACCATGTCGAACAGCCGGTCCCAGTCGCCGCGGCGGCCGAGATCGAGTCCGTTGAACAGGCGCGTGGCGCGGGCGCGGATGGCCAAATAATTGCTCGCGGCGCCGAGCAGCGCCGACAGTGCCGCCACATCGAGCTCCGCCGGCGCCGGAAAACGGCCGAGCAGCCGCCCGATCAGCGCCATGCTGCGGCGCTCGCGCACCTCGGCCAGCCGCTCGGTGACCCGGTTGGGCTCGACCATCTCCCAGGACAGAATCTCCATGGTCAGCGGATGCGTGCGCAGCCAGCCGACATGCCGGCGCAGCGCCAGCGCGAGCCAGGCCGCCGCGCCGTCGCGCTCGGGCGGCGGCAGATCGACCCCGAGCAAATCGTCGACCGACCACCAGAACTCGCCCTCCTCGGCATAGGCGGCCAGCAGCGCCTCCATGCCGCCGAAATATCGGTAGATCAGCACCTTGTCGACCCGCGCCCGGCGCGCGATCGCGTTGACGCCTAGCGCGGCGAAGCCTTGGGCGGCGAGCAGTTCGCCGGTCGCCCTCAGGATGCGGGCGCGGGTCGCCGCCCGGTCGCGCGGCCGGGAGGGATTCCGAGTTCCGGCCCGGGTCTTCGCCTTCGTCGCCATGGCGGCATTCTATGTCACCGATCGGTGACAATGCAAGCGGATTCGTCGCCCTCGGTTGGACGCGAGCCGGTCAGTTCCGCTTCGCCCCGCCCAGGGCCGCGCGACGATAGAGTGCAACCCCCAGCGCGGCGGAGACCAGGAACAGCGCCACCGCGAGCGCGATGCGCGGTCCGGGATCGACCCGGATGCCGCTGCCCAGCAGCGCGAACACGATGGTCTGGGGCAGATATCCGACGAACGAGCCGAGCAGGAATGGCGCCGGCCGCACCGCCGATATCCCGGCCACCAGGTTGGTGAGCAGGTTGCTGCCGACGGGCAGGAAACGGATCAGCACCGTGGCGGCGAAGGCATTGCCGGCGACGAACGCGTCGATCCGCCGCGCCCGCTCGCCCAGCCGCCGGCGGACGAAGTCGCGTCCCAATAGGCGTGCATACGCAAACGCCAGCGCGCAGCCGGCGATGGAGGCGAGCTGGGCGAGCAAAATCCCGCCCGCCAGTCCCTCGGCATAGCCGGCGAGAAAGCACACCGCCTGCCTGGGCAGTCCCACGGCGACCGCGGCGGCGCCGAGTCCGAGAAACAGCGCCAGCCCCTCGACGCCGCGGCCCTTCACCGCGCCGTCGATCCAGCCGGTGTCGAGCACGCGGTCGATGCCGGCGCGCTGCATCGCCCAGCCGAGCGCACCGAGCGTGGCGATCAGCACGAGGCCCTTGAGCAGCGAGCGCGGGTCCACGCGCTTCACGAATCCGGTTCGATCTCGGGACGGCGGGCGCGCGCGTTCAGCCACATCACGCCGGCCAGATCGACGATGCCCACCCAAAGCCGGTCCCAGATTCCGTACTTCGACTGCCCGCGTTGGCGCGGGCGGTGGTGGACCGGAACCGAGATCACGCGCCCGCCTTGGCGAATCATCAGCGCGGGCAGGAACCGGTGCATATGGTCGAAATTGGGCATGTCGAGGAAAGTGGCGCGAGCGAACAGCTTGAGCCCGCAGCCGGCGTCCGGCGTCGCGTCGCCGAGGAGCGCGGCGCGCACGCGGTTGGCGATGCGCGAGGCGAGGCGGCGGCCGAGCGTGTCGCGGCGGCGCGCGCGCAGCCCGGCAATCATCACCGCGCGCTCCCCTTTCGCTGCCTCCT
>JASHSH010000466.1 GCA_030040955.1 Rhodospirillales bacterium | reverse complement strand
GATCGAAGATGTTTAGGGCGACGCTGGCTTATCAAACATGATTGTACGGTTATGCACATCGCAGAAACGCCCGTCCGTATCACCCCAGTAGACCATGCAAATTTCTGTTCTCCGCCATTTCCCAGGCGGAAGCGCCCAGTCCGCGTAATCCATGATGAAGAACATATAATACAGAAATTTTTTGGTCAGAACGCTGCTATCAAAATCGCTTCTCTGTTGTCCTGACATCTCTATCGTAAGAGAAAAAGTGTGGTTCGGCTGTATCTCAGAAGTACTGCTGCGATCATCCTTAATATTCAGTTCTTGGGCCAGATCAGCATACGCCTTATCTATTGCTGCGTTGGTGAGCCGAACCTCCGTCATAGCCCCGGTTTCTGCGTGAAATCCCCCAATTGCAGCAGCGTTGCCGCGATTTGAAAGCCTCAGATGGAACGAAAGTGGCTCCCCGTTCAGAACCTGGATGTCAACGTAATCGATGCGCGCTACGCCTGCGCCAACCTCTCCTGGCGCTGACTTAGCCGAGAGCACATCCAAACGAGATTGTTGAAACTGAATCTGTGCTTGTAGGTTCGAAATTGTCGCTCTAAGTCCACCTATCTCGGCTTCATCGAGCTTAGTGGCAGCAATCCATGTGACAACGGCGGTTACGCCTATCAGAAGCACGGATGCAGCCCCAAATAGCGATTTGGCTTGCATGATCACGTGCCAGTTTTTTGACACGTGCTGATACAGGCGATCCAAGATTCCGGGATCACTGCCCATTCGACCCTTGTATCACAATTCGTGGAGTGGTTGAGCGCTGTGGCCAATGGTCCCGTGAAGTCGCAACCGCGACGGCCGTCACAGCGTCCCCGTTCTGTTCGGAGTAGCGTCATTTCAGGGTTTCCGGACTTTGCGCCATAAGACCGGTTTTCCCTGTTGACGCCGGCGCGGAACCAAACTAGAACATGTGTGTTCGTTGCGGCTTTGTTCCAGGGATTGTAGCCGCCGACCCCGGAGGGCGAGATGTTGACGCGCAAGCAGTATGAGCTCCTCACCTTCATCGACCAGCGCTTGAAGAGTTCGGGCGTTTCGCCCTCGTTCGACGAGATGAAGGAAGCGCTCGACTTGAAGAGCAAGTCAGGCATCCACCGCCTGATCACCGGGCTCGAGGAGCGGGGCTTCATCCGCCGCCTGCCGCACCGCGCGCGCGCCCTCGAGGTGCTGCGCCTGCCGGAGAATTTCGCGCCGATGGCGGTGGCCGCCGGCGCCGAGGAAGGCGCGCGCTTCGCACCCAATGTCATCCAGGGCGACTTCAAGTCGGTGCTGCCGGGCGCGGCGATGGCCGCCGCCGCTGAGGCGGTCGACCTGCCGCTCTATGGCAAGATCGCGGCCGGCACGCCGATCGAGGCGTTGCGCGACCATAGCGAGACGGTGAGCGTGCCCGCGAGCCTGCTCGGCACCGGCGAGCATTACGCGCTCACGGTCGAGGGCGATTCGATGATCGACGCCGGCATCCAGGACGGCGACACGGTCGTTCTGCGCCACGGCGACGTGGCCGAGAACGGCGCCATCGTGGTCGCGCTGATCGACGACAACGAGGTCACCCTGAAACGACTTCGCCGCAAGGGCGCCTCGATCGCGCTCGAACCCGCCAACAAGAAGTACGAGACCCGCATTTTCGGCCCCGACCGGGTCAAGGTTCAGGGTCGTCTGGTGGGGCTTCTGCGTCGCTACTAGGCGCGTCCGCCTCCTCCGCTTCCGGCGCGGTCTCGGGCCGCGCCGCTCCCGGCTCGGCGCGCGATGCCGCCAGCGTGCGCCGCGACGCCGACGGCACGCTCCAAAGCCGCTCGCCGCGCCACTCCGCCACCGTTGCCACGGTGATGCTTCCATTCGCGCCGAGGCGGATCGCATGCGTGCCGTGCGCGCGCAAAGCGAGCGCGTCGATCAACAGCCGCGCGGACGGACAGTGCGCGAAGACGGGCACAGGCACCGCGACCAGGTCGGCCGCCGCGCAGTCCTCGTCCAGCGCCTCGGGCAGGCGCTCGAGCGCGACTACATGTCCGCGCGTCCGCCAGACGCAGCCCAAGGAGTCGCAGCGCACGCCATCGGAATCGGTCCAGGCGGGCGTCGCCTGACCCTGCCCTTCCATCTTCGCCCAGGTCTCGCGCACGCGCCGCTCGCCGCCCTCGGCCGGAAAGACCAGCAGGCCGCTCGCGCCGCGCAGCGCAGCGATGCGTCCGCTCCCGTCGATCAGCAGATCCGGCCGGGGCGCGAGCAAGTAGATCGCGACTCCGGCGGTCATTCCGGCGAGGCCGAGCAGCCGCCAGCGCCGCCGCCACAGGCAGAGCCACAATCCGCCGAAGGAGAAGACGAGCAGCGCGCTCACCGGCATGGTCGGCAGATCGATCGCCGCGCCGGGAAGGGCGCTCACCATTCGCGCGATCGCGTCCACCAGGGCGATGCCGCGGCCCATCAGGAACCAGCCCCAGCCATCGAGCCCGAATGGCAGCAGCAGCATGGCGAGCAGCGCCGAGGGCATCACCCAAAACCCGACCACTGGCACCGCGAGAAGGTTGCCGAGCAGCGAATAGGTCGCGTATCGGTTGAAATGGTAGACGGTGAAAAAGGCGGTCGCGCTGCCGGCGACCAGTGTCGTGGTGGCGATGCCCGCGAAATAGAAGGCGGGCCGTTGCCACCAGGCGGGCGGCGACTCCGCGCGACGCCTCGCCATACGCGCGGCCAGCGCCTCATAGGCCGAGATCAGCGCATAGACCGCGGCGAACGACATCTGAAAGCTGGGGCCGATCAGCGCCTCGGGCTCGAGTAGGAGCGTCGCCAGCGCCGCCCAGGTGATCGCGCGCAACGAAATCGCCTCGCGGTCGAGCAGCACCGCGGTGAGCACTACCGCGTTCATCAGGAAGGCGCGTTGCGTCGGCACCGAGGCGCCCGAGATCACCAGATACCCGGCGGTGACCAGGAGCGCCGCCGCCGCCGTCCATTTCTTGATCGGGTAGCGAAGCGCGATCGGCGGGATCAGCGCGAGCAGGCCGCGCAGGGCGACGAACACCAGCCCCGCCACCATGCTCATATGCATCCCCGCGATCACCAGGATGTGGGCAAGGCCGGCGTCGCGGTAATGCTGGAGCAGATCCGGCGGCACCGCGCCGCGCTCGCCGGTGACCAGATCGGCCGCCACCGCGCCCACGCCCGGCCCCGCGCCCGAGGCATCGATCGCTCCGACGATCCGCTGGCTCAGTGCCTGACGTTGGCGCGCGATCCAGAAGGAGACGGCCTCTCCCAAACCCTGCGGCGGCGGTGCGGTCAGAGCGCGGGGCGCGCCGAGCGCGTAGCCCACGGCGCCGATCCGCAGGAACCAGGCCTGGCGGGCAAAATCGTACGCGCCGGGCGCGGCGGGCAAGGGCGGCGGCAGCAGCGCCGCCCGCAGGCCCACGCGCTCGCCGGGGACCAGCTCGCTCCCGCCCGAGGCGAGCCGCAGGTGGACGCGCGCGGGCAGCTC
>JASHSH010000465.1 GCA_030040955.1 Rhodospirillales bacterium | reverse complement strand
TGCACCTCGCCCGGACGCGGCGGCCGGGTGGTGTAGGAAACCGACATGAAGATGCCGGGATCGCGTTCGAGGAGCGCCCGCGAGATCGAGCTCTTGCCCGCGCCCGAGGGCGAGGACAAGACCAGCATCACACCGCGCCGTCCGAGGACGGAGCCGGGTTCGCTGGCGGAGGCGCGGTGCTGGCTCATTCGACGTTCTGCACCTGCTCGCGCAGCTGCTCGATCGCGGCCTTCAGCTTGAGGCCGACGGCGGTGAGCGCGAGCTCGGCCGCCTTGGCGCACAGCGTGTTGGCCTCGCGGTTGAATTCCTGGCACAGGAAGTCAAGCCGCCTGCCGACCGGCTCGGCGTCGGCGAGCAACTCGCGCGCCGCCGCGACATGGGCGCGCAGCCGTTCGATCTCCTCGGTCACGTCGCCCTTGGCGGCGATCAGCGCGGCCTCCTGCATCAGCCGGTCCTCGGGCAGGGCGGGCACCGCGTCGAGCAGCGCCTGGACCCGCTCGCGCAGCCGCTCGCGCCCGCGCGCCGGATCGGCGACCGCCAGCGCCTCGGCCTGGCCGACCAGGGCGGCGATCTCGTCGAGCCGAAGGGCGAGCGCCTTGCCGGTCCGCTCGCCCTCGGCGGCGCGCATGGCGGCAAGCTCGTCGAGCGCGCGGTCGAGCGAGGCGAGCAGCGGGGCGGAGCGCGCCTCGATGCCGCCCTCGCCCGCTTCCGCCTCGCCGGCATCGAGCACGCCGCGCAAGGCGAGCAGCCCGTCGATGCTGGCGGCGCGCAAATCGGGCAGGCGGCGCTGCCAGGCGGCGGCGATCTGGGCGAGCTGGGCGAGACGGTTCTCGTCGATGGCGGCCGCTCCGGCGCCATTCAGCCGGCGGATCGCCAGGCCGAGGCCGATGCTGCCGCGGCGGAACCGGCGTTGGATCGCCTCGCGGGCGGGGATTTCGAGCGCGTCATAGCCGGCCGGCAGCCGGCAGCGGATTTCGAGCCCGCGCCCGTTCACGCTCTTCGCCTCCCAGGTCCAGGCGAGCGCCTGGTCGCTGCCTTCGGCGCGGGCATAGCCGGTCATGCTGCGGCAGGGCAAGGGAGCGCAATCTCCGTCGACGCCGTGCCGGGTTTATAGCCTCTGCGGCCCATCGCTCACAACGGCGTTCGTCGCGCCGGCGCCCGCGGCCGGGTCCGGTTGCGCGCGGGAGCCGCTGTGGCTAGTTTTGGGCCGATCTCCGCGGGGGTTTCGATGCGCGTGGTCCTGATTCCGCTCTACGACGTGGTCAGCATCGCGATCCAGCTCTATATCTGGGCGCTGATCATCTCCGCCGTGCTGAGCTGGCTGGTCGCGTTCAACGTAATCAACACGCGCAACCGGTTCATCCATACCGTCAGCGACACGCTCTACCGCATCACCGACCCGGCGCTGCGCCCGATCCGGCGCGTCCTGCCCGACCTGGGCGGCGTCGACATCTCGCCGATCATCCTGATCCTGATCCTGTACTTCGTGCAGAACGTGCTGCGCGAGCTGGTCCTTTCGCTCGCCACGTGAGCCGGTGAGCGGCGCGCGCGTCATCGACGGCCAGGCCGCGGCCGCGGCGATTCTCGCCGAGGTGGCGGGGCGCATCGCCTCCCGCAAGCGGCGCGGCGCCACGGCGCCCGGCCTCGCCACCCTTCTGGTCGGCGACGATCCGGCGAGCCAATCCTACGTGCGCAGCAAGAACAAGCGCGCAAGCGAGGCGGGGATGCGCTCGTTCGAGCATGCGCTGCCGGCGAACACCGGCGAGGCCGAGCTGCTCGCGCTCATCGCCTCGCTCAACCGCGACGCGGCGGTGCACGGCATTCTGGTCCAGCTTCCGCTGCCCGCGCAGATCGATTCCGGACGCGTGATTGAATCGGTCGATCCCGCCAAGGACGTGGACGGATTTCATCCGCTCAACCAGGGCAGGCTGCTGTCCGGCGGCCCGGGCTTCGTGCCCTGCACGCCGCTCGGCTGCCTGCATCTGATCAAATCCGTGCTGCCCGCTCCGGCGGGCGCGGAAGCGGTGGTGGTGGGCCGCTCGAACATCGTCGGCAAGCCGATGGCGCAGCTTCTGCTGCGCGAATCCTGCACCGTGACGGTCGCGCATTCGAAGACCCGCGACCTGCCTTCCGTGTGCCGCCGCGCCGATATCCTGGTCGCGGCGCTGGGCCGGCCGCGGATGATCCAAGCCGGCTGGATCAAGCCCGGCGCGATCGTCATCGATGTCGGCATCAACCGGGTGAGCGGCGCGCAGGGCGCATCCCGCTTGGTCGGCGACGTGGATTTCGAAGGGGCGCGCGAGATCGCCGGCGCGATCACGCCGGTTCCCGGCGGCGTCGGGCCGATGACCATCGCGATGCTTCTGCGCAACACGCTCGAGGCCTGCGAGCGCGCGGGCGGCTGAGCGGGCCGGGGTCGCCGGGCCGAGCCGCGCCCCTTGCCTTTCGGCGCGTTCGGCCCCTCTGATGGTCCATGTCGACCGACGTCATCGATCTGCGCGATTTCTACGCCACGCCGCTGGGGCAGGTGGCGCGGCGCATGATCCGCCGGCGCATCCGGCTGATCTGGCCCGACACGCACGGCCAGCGCATTCTCGGACTCGGCTTCGCCACCCCCTATCTGCGCCCGTTTCGCGACGATGCCGAGCG
>JASHSH010000464.1 GCA_030040955.1 Rhodospirillales bacterium | reverse complement strand
TCGCCCAGACCTCGTCGACCAACACGGGCGGCGCGAGCGGCGCATCCGCGTCGAGTAGCACCAACAAGCCGGTGCACAAGAAGATGAAGACGACGGCGAAGAAGAAGTCGACGAAGGCCAAGAAGGCCACCGCCAAGAAGAAGACGACCAAGAAGAAGGCAGCCAAGAAAAAGAAGCCGACGACGCCCGCGAAGCAGTCCTAGCGCGCGCCGGAGCGGGGGCGGCGATGCCGCCCCCGGCATCCGCCCGCCGGCCGCGCTCAGTGGCCGGTCGGCTTCAGCCAGTGCACCAGCAGGATCAGGCCGAGCAGGAACACCGCTACGCCCTGCGTGGCGACGCGCAAGTTCATCAGCCGGTTGCCGTGGCGCCGGTTGGTCTCGCCGCCGCGTACGAACACGGTAACGCCGGTGAACAGGACCAGGACCACCGCGCCGAGCGCGATCACCAGCAAAATCCACAGCACGTGCTCCATGCTCCATAGTGGCGACGGACGCGCCGGCGCGCAATGGTGCCGCGGTGTGCGCCCGCGCCCGGAGGCGCGCAAACGCGCTTGACAGCGCGATGACATGCGATAGGGTCGATTGGTCCGTCGGCCTATTGCGCCGCGGATGCAACGCGCCGGCCCGAGGGGGAGTCGAGGTGCCGCACGTGACCGATGGGTATGCCGCCCCGCCGCGGGGCGGCTGATGTATTTCCTCCAGCAGTTGATCAACGGGCTCACGCTCGGCGCCATCTACGCGCTGATCGCCATCGGCTACACGATGGTGTACGGCATCATCGGCATGATCAACTTCGCGCACGGCGACATTTACATGATCGGCGCTTTCGTCTCGCTGATCAGTTTCATGGCGCTCGGCGTGCTCGGCATCAGCTACGTACCGCTCGCGCTGCTGCTGGTCCTCGTCCTCGCCATGGTGTTCACCTCGATCTACGGCTGGGCGGTCGAGCGCGTCGCCTATCGCCCGCTGCGCGGCTCGACCCGGCTCGCGCCGCTGATCTCGGCGATCGGCATGTCGATCGTGCTGCAGAACTACGTGCAGCTGGCGCAAGGAGCGCGCGAGAAGCCGATGGAGCCGGTGGTGCAGGGCGGCATCGGCTTCGGCACGACCGGATTCCACGTCACCATCAGCTTCTTCCAGATGATCATCGTCCTGGTCACCGTCGGGCTGATGATCGGCTTCACCATGGTGATCTCGCGCACGCCCTTGGGCCGCGCGCAGCGCGCCACCGAGCAGGACATGGGCATGGCCGCCCTCCTCGGCATCGACGTCGACCGGGTGATCTCGACCACCTTCGTGCTGGGCGCCGCGCTCGCCGCGGTGGCCGGAATGATGGTGACAATGTATTACGGCGTGGTCGACTTCTACATCGGCTTCATCGCCGGGGTGAAGGCGTTCACCGCCGCCGTGCTCGGCGGCATCGGCTCGCTGCCGGGCGCGATGCTGGGGGGCTTGCTGATCGGCCTGATCGAGTCGATGTGGTCGGGCTATTTCAGCATCGAGTACAAGGACGTCGCCGCCTTCTCGATCCTGGTGTTCGTCCTCATCTTCCGCCCCACCGGCCTGCTCGGCCGGCCCGAGGTGGAAAAGGTCTGAGCCGATGGCGGCCGAAGCTTCCCACCAAGGATCTTCCGCCGCCCTGATCCGGGATGCCGCCGCCGCCGCCATCGTCGCCGCCCTGCTCGCGTTGCCGATGCTCGGCTTCCGCCTGGTCGACACCACCCAGGGCCTGGTCCTCGGCTATCGTCCCTACTTCATCCTGATCGCGGCCGGCGTCGTGTTCGCCGGCCGGCTGCTCATCTCGCTCTGGCGTCAGGCCTCGGCACGGCGAGTGAGTGCCCAGGTAGGCAAGGCGAGCGCGCCGGCGCGGGGCCCGAGCCGCACGCGCCGGACCGCCGGCTGGGCGATCGCCGCCTTCGCCATCATCCTCCCGCTACTGCCCTTCGCCGATCGCGACCTGATCGACAAAGCGACATTGGTGCTGATCTACGTGATGCTGGGCTGGGGCCTCAATGTGGTGGTCGGGCTCGCCGGCCTGCTTGATTTGGGCTACGTCGCCTTTTACGCGGTCGGCGCCTATTCCTATGCGCTGATCTCGCTCTATTTCGGCCTGAGCTTCTGGGAGTGCCTGCCGCTTTCCGGACTGCTCGCCGCCACCGTGGGCGTGATCCTCGGCTTTCCGGTGCTGCGCCTGCGCGGCGACTATCTGGCCATCGTCACGCTGGGCTTTGGCGAGATCGTGCGCATCGTGCTGCTGAACTGGCAATCGCTGACCGGCGGACCCAACGGCATCGCCGATATCCACCGGCCGAGCTTCTTCGGCCTGCCCTTCGCCGCCGCCGCGCCGGAGGGCCACGCCACCTTCGCCAGCTTCTTCGGACTCGGTTTCTCGCCCGATCATCGCATCACCTTTCAGTATTATCTGATCCTGGCGCTGGCCGCGCTCACCAACCTGTTCACCCTGCGCATCCGCCGACTGCCGATCGGGCGCGCCTGGGAGGCGCTACGCGAGGACGAGACGGCGTGCCGCAGCCTCGGCCTCAACCCGACCACGCTGAAGCTGTCCGCCTTCGCCATCGGCGCGATGTGCGCCGGCTTCGCGGGATCGTTCTTCGCCACCCGCCAGGGCTTCATCAGCCCGGAGAGCTTCAACTTCCTCGAATCCGCGATGATCCTCGCCATCGTGGTGCTCGGCGGCATGGGCAGCCAGATCGGCATCATCCTCGCCGCCGTGCTGCTGGTCGGGCTGCCGGAATGGTTCCGCGAGCTTCAGCTCTACCGCATGCTCGCCTTCGGCGGCGCGATGGT
>JASHSH010000463.1 GCA_030040955.1 Rhodospirillales bacterium | reverse complement strand
CCGTCGGCGCGGAAATCGTCGAGGATGGCGGGCAGGCCGGCGAGATCGAGCGGGGCCAGCTCCTCGCCCTTGAAGCTGATGCGGCCGGGCAGCTCGCGGCGCAGATAGCGGGGCACGAAGGGCGGCGGCTTGACGTAGCGCAGGTTGAAGAAGTCGGGCCGGTTGCCGCGCGCGATCTCGAGGATGTCGCGGAAGCCCTGCGTGGTGATCAGGCCGGTCTTGGCGCCCTTGCGCTCGGTCAGCGCGTTGATGACCACCGTGGTGCCGTGGACCAGGAAGCCCACCTCGCGCAGCGGAATGCCAGCGCGGCGCAGCACTTCGAGCACGCCCTTCTCGAAATTGGGCGGCGTGGTGTCGGCCTTGGCCACCTTCACCGTCTGCCGGCCGCTGCCCGGCTCGATCTCCAGGCTGACCAGGTCGGTGAAGGTGCCGCCCACATCGGTCGCGACGCGAATGGCGGCGGGATCGCTCATCGCGCGGCCTTGCGGGACGCGCGCGGTGCCCGCTCGATGAGCAGGAAGCCGAGCGCCGCGAAGGGCGCCAGCCTCTTGCCGGCGGCCACGCGCGCCGCGGTATAGAAGCCGCGTCCCGCCGTCAGATTCACCGTTCCCAGCACCGCGTCGTCGAGCACGATCGGGAAGTTCACCGCCGCTTCCATGCCGAGCGCGCGCAGCTTCTCCCAATCGACGAAATGCGGCTTGAATTCCTCGTGGCGGCGGGCGACGAACACCTCACGCCCCTTGAGGACCAGATCCCCCCAATCCGAATCGGTCATCGGCTTGTCCGCGCTGACCGGGTAATTCTCCTCATCCGTCGTGTAGACGCGCCGCGCGAGCCGCCGCTTCGGATCGAAGGTCATCAGGGTGAGCATCTTCCACCCCACCCGCCGCTTGTAGAGTGTCGCCAGCCAGTCGAGATAGGCCTGCGGCTGCCCGCCCATGGCGAGCCGTTCGGCGAATTGCCCGTCGCGCGATATCTTGCTGGTCGTGCGTGGCATTTCCGGTCCCGCCATGGTGGCCGCGCGCGTCGCCGCGGCGCTCCATTCTCCCACAACTCCGCCGGCGCGGACTCTACCAACAAATTTTTCGCATAAGCAAATTTGTTTGCGTTGCCGGCGCAAAGCAACCATACTTGGCGGCGCGGATACCGTATGTATCTCCATCGCGGCGACCGGACGGGATTGCGGGGAGCGAGACCATGCCGACGCGCATTCGCTGGATCGATCCGCTTGGCGCGACCGCGTTCGACCGTCTCGCCGCCGACGTTTCTTCGACGCGGGCGCGGCGCAAATTGCGGATGGCTTCCTCCTCGGCTGTGTTAGTCTCGCGCCACGCTTCGCGGGGTGGGAAGGGAAGGATCGGCTCCGGCGCCCCCCTGCCGCGGCGAGACAGGCGAGTCGGGTGGCCGGGAGGCGATCCAACGACGATGAAATTCGGCGGCAGAATTCGCGCGTTGCGCCGGCAGCGGGGCATGACCTTGAGCCAGGTCGGCGCGCTCGCCGGACTATCGACCCCGTTCCTGTCGCAGGTCGAGCGCGACAAGGTCTCGCCCGCGGTCACCTCGCTGGCCGGGATCGCGCGCGCGCTCGGCGTGTCGATGAACTTCTTCGTCAACGTGCCGGACGAGGGCGATTCGTTCCGCCGGCGCAAGGACGCGAGTTTCTTTCAGCTCGACGGCAGCGCGGCCAAGCTGGCGCGACTCTCGGCGCGGTTCGAGGGTCGCCGGCTCGAGCCGATGCTGGTGCGCATCCCGCCCGGCGGGGGCGTGCCGAAATTCGGCCATGCCGGCGAGGAATTCTTCTACATCCTGCGCGGCCGGCTGACGGTGACGGTGGGGCGCGTGCAGCGCTCGCTCGGGCCCGGCGATTCCGGGCACCATCTGTCGACCATCAGCCACGAATGGGTAAACGACGGCAAGGTGGAGACGGTGTTCGTGTGGGTGGGAACCCCGCCGGTGTTCTGATCGGGCTTGGTCGGGCGCGCGGGCGGGCAGGGCTTTGGGTTACCTGACTCGGAGGGGAGACATGACTCGCATTCGAAACGCGCTCGCGGGCGCGCTGCTCGGCCCGGCGCTGCTGTTCGCCGGCCAGGCCTACGCCGAGACCACGTTCCGCCTCGACGCCTCGGCGCCGGGCGTGGCCGATCCGGACAAGGGCATCGACTATGTCGGCTCGGTGCTCGCCTTCAACGTCTACGACGCCCTCGTCGCGCCGGGACAGAACGGCGTGCCGGTCGCGCCGCATGTCGCATCGAAGTGGGAAATCTCGGGCAACGACTATGTCTTCACGCTGCGTCCCGACGTAAAATTCCATTCCGGCAATCCGCTGACCGCCGACGACGTGGTGTTCTCGTACAAGCGCCTGATGGCGCTGGGCAAGGGCAATTCCGGCCTGTTCGCCGACCGGGTGAAGGACGTGGTCGCGGTCGATCCGCACACGGTGAAGTTCACCCTCACCGGCACCTACGCTCCGTTCCTCGGCGCGCTGGTGCGGCTCGCCATCATCGATTCCAAGTTCCTGATGAGCAAGAAGGCCGACGGCAAGTATGGCGACATGGGCGATTATGGCGAGGCCTATCTGAACGACCATGACGCCGGCTCCGGCGCCTACTCGATCGTCAGCCACGTGCCGGAGAGCGAGACCAACCTCGCCAAGTTCGACGGCTATTTCCTGGGCGTCGGCAAGAGCGCGCCGGACAAGGTCCGCATCCGCTACGGCCTGCAGCCCGCCACCGTGCGCGAACTCGTCGCCAGCGGCCAGCAGGACATGACCTCGCAGTGGCTGCCGCCCGAGGTGGTGCGCGCGCTGGCCGAGCGCAACGACACGCATCTGCTCAGCGATCGCGGCTCGAACATCCTGTTCCTGCATCTCAACACGGCGAAGGCGCCGCTCGACGACGTGAACTGCCGCCTGGCGCTCACCTATGCCTTCGACTACGCCGCCGCGATCAAGCTCGCGCAGATCACCGACAAGGTATCGACCGCCTCGCCGGCCAACGGTCCGATCGGCAAGAGCGAGTTCGGTTACAACCCGAGCCTGCCCGCCTATGCGCAGGACGCGGCCAAGGCGAAGGACTATCTCGCCAAGTGCAAGTACAAGACGCCGGACCAGCGCCAGCTCGACATCGACTGGGTGACCGAGGTGCCGGCCGAGGAGAAGCTCGCGCTGCTGATGAAGGCGGATTTCGATCCGATCGGCTTCCAGACCGCGATCAAGGGCACGCCCTGGACGCTGTATACCCAGCAGGTGAGCAAGCCCGACTCCACCCCGTCGGTCTCGATCGTCTATATCAACGCGCCGACGCCGGATCCGGACTCGATTCTCTACAACATGTACGATTCGAAGGTGCCGGCGACCTGGGAGTCGGCCTCCCACTTGAACGATCCCGAGGTCGACAAGCTGCTCGACACCGGCCGTTCCGAGAACGACATGGGCAAGCGCAAGGACATCTACCAGAAGCTGGAGGCGCAGCTGGACGCCGACGCCCCCGCCATCTTTGCCAGCGAGGCGAGCGGCGTCTTCGTCGGGCTGAACACCTTCCATCTGCCTCCGTTCGAGGACGATTCCAAGCGCTTCTCGGCCGAGGAGTTCGGGCTGCAGTTCCGCCTGGTCGAAATGGCGGCCAAGTAGGAACGCGCTCGCGGCGCGCCGGCGGGATAGGGGACCCGCCGGCCGTCCGCCCCGCTGCCCACGGCGACCGGCGCGGCGCCGGGCAAGCGGCGCGCGGGGGATTGCCCCGCCGCGCAGCGCGGCCAGAATAGACGGGCGGAGCGCCCGTTCTCCGCGTACGCCCGCCTGAAGCGCAGCCGATGTCTTCTCCGCTCGTCCAGACGCTGATCCACCGCTTGGCCGCCTCGCTGGTGGTGCTGGTCGGCGTCTCGATGCTGATGTTCGCGATCGCCCGCGTGATCCCCGGCGACCCGGCGCGCATCGCGCTGGGGCCGAACGCGACCGAGGCGCAAGTGCAGGCGCTGCGCCACGAGCGCCATCTCGATGCCCCCCTGCCCGTTCAGTACGGCGAATATGTGCGCGAGCTGCTGCGCGGCAATCTGGGCAATTCGCTCTACAGCAATCGTCCGGTGACCGAGGACGTGGCCCAGTATCTGCCGGCGACGCTTGAGCTGATCGTCGCCGCCGGGCTGATGATGATCGTGGTCGGCATTCCGGTCGGCGTGCTGTGCGCGCGGTATCGCGGGCGGCCCGGCGACCATCTCGGCCGGCTCGCTTCGTTGCTCGGCGTGTCCACCCCCGCCTTCGTCTGGGGCGTGATCTTCCAGCTCGTGTTCGCCTACCTCTGGCATCTGTTCCCGATCGAGGGACGGATCACCGCGACGCTGGCGCCGCCGCCGCTGCACACCGGCTTCCTCATTCTCGACTCGCTTCTCGCCGGCGACGGGCGCTCTCTGGTCGATGCATTGCACCACATCGTGCTGCCGGCGCTCGCGCTCGCCATGGCCGGCATCGGCCAGACCGCGCGGCTGACGCGCGCCAGCATGGTGGAGACCTATCAGAAGCCGTTCATCGAGATGGCGCATGCCTACGGGTTCCGCGAATCGCGCATCGCCAATCTCTACGCCTTCCGCCCCGCCCTGGTACCCGTGCTGACGATTCTCGGCCTCGATCTCGCGGCGCTGCTCGGCAACGCCTTCCTGGTCGAGGCGGTGTTCGGCTGGCCGGGCCTGTCGCGCTACGGGGTCGAGGTGATCCTGCACAAGGACCTCGACGCCATCGTCGGCACGGTGTTGATCATCTCGACCGCGTTCCTGATCGCCAATATCGCGGTCGACCTGCTGGTCGCGGTGGTCAATCCGCGCATCCGCATCGCCGGGGGCCGCGATTGACG
>JASHSH010000054.1 GCA_030040955.1 Rhodospirillales bacterium | reverse complement strand
AGACAGAAGTCCGACCTGGCGACGGCAATTCGGCGAGCCGCGTTATGCGAACCTCCCGAGGGAAAGAGGCATCCTCACCAACGACGAATTCCGATCGCGGCATTGCAAGAGTCCGAGCAGCGGCTGCAAGCCGAGCGGAATGCCTTACGCAACTGCCGCAATTTTTCTGAACTTCACGTCCTTGTGGAGCAGTGTATCGGTTCGATTCACGGTATCGGAACACTGACGATTTATGACGTTGCGCGTCGCATCGGTGCGCACATCGGTATAGAGCCCGAGCTGGTCTATCTTCATGCAGGCACGGCGGAGGGTGCGCGAGCATTTGATCTCCGCGGCGAGACCACAAGGCGAGATCAGTTACCGCGCGCGTTTTCGCGCTTGTCCTGCGGCGAGATCGAGGACTGTCTGTGTATTTACAAGGATCTGTTTGCAGGCGGCCGAATTCCGCCGGACCGAAGACGGCGGGCGTGTTCGACCGGCGAATTCGTTTGCTAGCTCGCCATTTTTCGCACTACCTGGCGTGGGCGCGACAAGCGAGCGAGGAACCGTATGAAGGATAGGATCAAGGTCGAGGAAGGCAGCGGCAACGTATTCGCCGATATCGGCCTGCCCGATGCCGAGGAGCGTCTCGCCAAGGCCGAGCTCGCGCTGCGCATCGCCGACGCAATCCGTGCCCGCGGCCTCACGCAGACTCGCGTGGCCGCTCTGTTCGGGATCGATCAGCCCAAGGTGTCGCGGCTGCTGCGCGGCCGCCTGGCCGGATTCTCCACCGAACGCCTGATGCGATTTCTCACGCTGCTCGGCCGCGACGTCGAGATCGTGGTCCGGCGGGCGCCCCGTTCGCGCGCCAAGGGCCGCATGCGCGTGGTGCGCGCGGCCTAGGACTTACGCCCCCTCCTCCGGCTTCGTATTCGGCGCAAGCGGCCCTTCCGGCTCGTTGCTCTCGCGCAGCATCTCGACGTTCACGATCGGCAGCCGCTCGCCCAGCCACAGCGCGTGCACCAGATGGTCGGCGCGTTCGTTCGCCGTGTTCGGATGCACCAGCACCGAAAGTCCGCGCCGGTTCAGCATCAGCCAGGGCACCAGGCGCGCGAACAGATCGGTCGCGAACGCCACCTGATACATCGGCCGCGCATGCGGCCCCACCAGCCGGTCATGCACGCGCCCGAGCGTGACCGAAAATCGCCGGCCGATCTCCTCGCGCAGCGCCATCGCCTGGGCGCGCTGCTCGGCGCCCTCGAAATAGACATGCGCGTGGTAGCTGGCGATCGCCTCGATGGCGCGCGGGGGCGCCGCGCCTGCCTCGGCCTCGGGCATCACACCTTGGTGTCGAGCTCGGCGCCGGGCTGGAGCGCGGGCGCGCCCTTGGCCACGCCGACCAGGGCCGGGCGCAGCAGCCGGTCGTGGATCGTGTAGCCGGCCTGCATCTCCTGCACCACGGTGCCCGGCTCGACGCCGCCCGCCTCCACCTCGATCATCGCCTGGTGCAGATGCGGATCGAAGCGCGCGCCCTTGGCTTGGATGCGCCTGATGCCGTGGCCCTCCAGCGCGGTCAGCAGCCCGCGCTCGGTCAGCTCCACGCCCTCGGCCAGGCGCTTGGCCACCTCGTCGCCCTCGATCATCGCCGGCGGGATAGCGTCGAGCGCGCGGCGAAGATTGTCGGCCACCGTGAGCATGTCCTTGGCGAAGCGGGAGACGGCGTAGCGGCCGCGCTCGTCGGCCTGCTGCTCGAGCCGGCGGCGCACATTCTCGGTCTCGGCGAGTGCGCGCAGCAGCTGGTCCTTGAGCTTGGCCAGCTCGGCCTCCAGCTCGGCCTCGCGCGAGGGCTTGGCGGAAGCCGGGGCGGGATCGGCCGGCTTTTCGGCGCCGGGCGGGGCCGGATCGTTCGCCGGCATCGGAATCTCGTTGTCGGAATTCATCTCGTTGTTCCGTTCCGCCTCATCCGACGATCCGGCCGACCACCTTGGCGGTGTAGTCGACCAGCGGAATGATGCGCGCATAGTTGATCCGCATCGGCCCGATCACCCCGATCGCGCCGACGATCTGCTCCTGCGAATTGTGATAGGGCGCCACCACCAGCGAGCAGCCGGAGAGCGCGAACAGCTCGTTCTCCGCGCCGATGAAGATCTGCACGCCCTCGGCCGCCTGGGTGAGGTCGAGCAGGCGCAGCATGGTCTCCTTGGTCTCCAGCGTCTCGAACAGGCCGCGGATGCGCTCGAGATCGTCGAGCGCGGTCACGTCGTCGAGCAGGTGCGACTGGCCGCGCACGATCAGCTGGCCGTGCTGGTCGTTGCCCGCCCAGGTGGCGAGGCCGGCCTTGACCACCTTGGCGGTGAGCGCGTCGAGCTGGCCGCGCTGGCTTTCCAGCTCGGCGATGATCTCGTCGCGCGCCTCCTCCAGCGTGCGGCCGGCCAGGCGCAGGTTGAGATAGTTGCCGGCCTCGACCAGGGCCGAGGGCGGCACGTCCTTCGGCAGTTCGAGCACGCGGTTCTCGACCTGCCCGTCGCCGCCCACCAGCACCACCAAAGCGCGGCCGGGGGCCAGCGGCACGAACTCGATATGCTTGAGCCCGCGCTGGGCCTTCGGCGCGAGCACCAGGCCGGCGCAGCGCGACAGGCCGGAGAGCGTCGAGATCGCCTCCTCCAGCACCTGCTCGATGCTGCGCCCGGCGGCGCGGCACTGGCCGTCGATGCGGTCGCGCTCGGCATGGGGGAGCGTCCCCACTTCGAGCAGGCCGGAGACGAACAGGCGCATCCCGGCATCCGTCGGCAGCCGCCCGGCGGAGGGGTGCGGCGCGTAGAGCAGCCCCGACTCCTCCAGGTCCGCCATCACGTTGCGGATGGTGGCCGGCGACAGCGCGG
>JASHSH010000462.1 GCA_030040955.1 Rhodospirillales bacterium | reverse complement strand
ACGGTCTTGAAATTGGCCCGTCGCTTGTCCGGGATGAGTTCGACGACCTCGACCGAAGCCGTCACGGTATCGCCGGCACGGATCGGCGCCTTGAAGCGCAGGCTTTGGGTCACATACACCGCGCCGGGACCGGGCAGCCGGTTGCCGAGCACGGCGGAAATATAGCCGGCCGAGAGCATGCCGTGCGCGATCCGCCCCTTGAACGGGGTGTCGGCGGCATAGTCCTGATTGAGGTGGATGGGGTTCGTGTCGCCCGATACGCCGGCGAACAGGACTATGTCCGCCTCGGTGAGCGTACGGCCGAAGCTCGCGCTCATGCCGACGGCGAGCTCCTCGAAATAGTATCCGCCGTTCTCGTTCATGCTTCCCCGCCCGCGCCGCGGCCGCGCCCCTTTGGCGGGCGCGCAAGTATAGGCGCGCGCCGCCGCGGCTCACAAGGCGCGGCGCCGCTCAGAACAGCTTGCCGCCGTCCGGCACCTTGCGCTCGGGTCCGATCAGTATCACCGCGCCCGCCTCGTCCGGAAATCCCAGTACCAGAACTTCGGACATGAATTTGCCGATCTGCTTGGGCGCGAAATTGACCACCGCGGCGACCTGGCGCCCGATCAGCGCCGCCGGATCGTAATGCATGGTGAGCTGGGCGGAGCTCTTGCGCGTCCCGATCTCGCTCCCGAAATCGACCACCAGCTTGAAGGCGGGCCGGCGTGCCTCGGGGAACGGCTGCACGTCGACGATGGTGCCGACGCGAATGTCGACCCGCTCGAAATCCTCGTAGGCGATGGTCATGGCGGCGCGTCCCCGGCGGTGGCACTTGCGGCGATCCGGCGCCGTGTCTACCCTCGCCGCCCGCTCCATCGCAAGTCGGTCCCGCCATGCGCCGCCGGTTGGTGATTCCGTTCCTGGCCGCGATGGTTGCCTGCTCGGGATCGCCGGACTGGAAGAATCCCGACAAGCCGCGCGCGCAGTGGGACGCGGACCTCGCCGATTGCCGCCGCGAATCGGAGCGCGACATGGGCCCCGGCGCGGGCATCGCCCCCGGCTCGGAGGCGGCCGAGCGCGAGGATCCGATGCAAATCGCCAAGGACAGTTCGGTGCGCAGCCGCTTCGATTCCCTGGTCGCCGATTGCATGGACCGCAAGGGCTACGTCCGCCAGTAGTCTGCCCCGCCGCGTTTCCGCTGTTTGCCATTCGTTAACGCCCGTTCTGCCAGACTCCGTGCCGGATCGTGCGGAGGAGGCAGATGGCTGGCGTCTCCGACCAGGCCACGATGTCGGCGACCGCGGCGCGCGCGAAGGAGATCGCCGCGACCATCCGGCAGGCCAGCCGGCACACCGGCGTGAGCTTCGACTATCTGATGGCGCAGGCACGGCGCGAGAGCGCGCTCGAGCCGGGCGCGGGGTCGCGCGTCTCCTCGGCGGCCGGGCTGTTCCAGTTCACGCGCCAGACCTGGCTGCAAGTGATCAAGCTGCACGGCGCGTCGGTCGGGCTGGGCGAACTCGCGGACGCCATCCATCGCACTGCCTCGGGCGCCTACGAGCCCGACGATCCCGAGATCGGCCGCCAGATACTCGATCTTCGCCGCGATCCCGACATCGCCGCGGTGATGGCGGGGCAATACGCGCGCGACAACAAGGCCTGGCTGGAGAAGACGCTCGGCCGCCCGGTCGACGCCACCGATCTCTATCTCGCGCATTTCCTCGGCCCGGGCGGCGCTGCGCGCGTGCTCGCCGCGCATTCGACCGATCCCGACCAGCCGGCCGCGCCGCTGCTTCCGGAGGCCGCGCGCACGAATCCCGGCGAGTTCTACGGACCCAACCATGCCGCGCGCAGCGTGGCCGCGCTCTACGACCGCGTGCATCGCGCGTTCGCTTCCGCCGCCCACCGTACGGCGCGCGCGGAGCCGGCGGTCGCCGCGCCACTCGCCGAATCGTCGGCGCCCAAGTCGATTGAATCGATTTCAACGCCGGCCGCGGCTCAGTCGGAAACCAGGCTCGCGGCGTTCGCGGCCGAGCTGGTGGCGCGAATTCCGGCCGATTCGGATGTCGGACAAGTTGCGGCGGATGTCGCGCCGACGGATGATTCCGCCGATGCGGGAAGTTCGATCATACGCGCCTCGCTCGATGCGCCCGAAAGCGCCGACAGCATCGTCGCGCCGATGCCCGGCCTGGGCGATTCGCGGGCCGCGCCTAGGGAACGATCGCTGCGCGAACTCGTTGCCCAATTCGTGCGCACACTGTCCGGTTGACGTCGAAGCCCTACAATGGCAAACCTCCTCGCGTCGGCGCGCCGGCCGCTGCGGGGGCATGGGGGCGGCGCGGCCGATCTGCCGCCGAGCGCGGGACGCGTCGCGGCGAAGGCTTCGCGCCGGCGCGGCGGGGACACCGGCAATGAAGTGGATCCACTCCTCGACGGGTGCCGTGCTCGATGGCGCTGCCTGAACTGCCTCCGCCCCTCGAAATTCCCGCCGAGACGAAGCGGGCCGTCATCGACGGCATGAAGCAGGTGCTGGCGGCGTTGCAGGCGAAGGGACTGTTCGACGCCGAGATCACCCACTCGCAAATCCTGCACGATCCGGAACTGCTCTACGGCTTCATCCAGACCTATCGGAAGAACGAGCAGATCGGCACCGGCATCGTGGTCGACAAGACCGGACGCCAGGTGACCGAGATCGACAAGCCGCTGGTCTGCGGCGTGACGCTGGGTCAGATCCAGCAGCTGATGGTGAAGACCTGCGCGCGCTACTTCCTCGAGCAGGATGCGAGCGACAGCGAGGAGATCGTCACCAAGACCGTCACCAAGAAGACGATGCTGTTCTTCACCAAGACCGAGAAGGTACAGCGCAAGATCGGCGGCGTGGACCCGCGCGTGCTGCGCGAGGCATTGCGCTTCATCGCCTTCGACTGGCAGATGCCCCTGCTCGGCGCCTACACCGAGCTGAGCCTCGCGCAGCTTCTCCAACTCGGCGAGAACATTCTGGCGCTGCGCACGCCGGAGTCGGTGCGCGAGATCGCGCGCTTCGACGCGGCCGCGCTCAAGAGGGCGCGCGACGTGGCGCAGGAGGATTTCGTCGCGATGCTCGAGAAGCGGCCGGCGGCGATCACGGGTCTGCTGCATTGGCCGCGCGATCAGTACGTCTTCTACCGCGACCTGCTCGGCGACAAGGCCTACGACTTCTTCGCGCGCGACAACAGATACTTCATGCTGGTCGCGGCGCTCGACAGGGCGACGGCCCGAATCTACGGCGACATCCTCGCCTACATGTCGACCGAGAGCCTCGAGGAGCTGCAGCGGCTGAACATCGACAAGGTCGACGTGCTGGTGAACGCGATGCGCGCGGCTTTCGGCCCGAAGCTCCCGGAGTTGCTTTCGCGGCCGGGCTTCACCAAGGAATTCCTGCGCAAGCTGGTGGAGGGGTTGCTGCACATGACGCAGGACAAGACGCGCATCGCGACCTCGGCGCTGATGACCTGCAAGGCGCTGGTCCCCCAGGTCACCGAGTGGCTGGGACGGCAGCGCTCGGCCGCGTGAGTCCCGGCGCGGCGCCGCCCTCGCGCGCCTTCGGCGCGGAGTGAGTCATGGACACGCTGGACTGGATCGCGCGGGGATCCGGCGTCTCGTTCGGGCTGCTGCTGCTGGCACTCGGCGCGACGCGCCTGAATCCGGCGGGCGGCGCCGGCGACATCTCCCCGGTCTGGCAGGTCCTGCTCGCCATCGCCGGCGGCATCTGGGCGGTGACCCTGATCGCCGACTGGCTGTTCCCCGTCACCACGACCGTGTACATCGCGAACGCGAGCGCCGGCAGCTACGACGTGCGCCTGGCGGACGGCAGCGAGACCTGCCTCGGCGCCAAGCTGTATTGGGGCCGCTCCTGGCGGCTGTGGCCGCCGAACAGCCTCGCGGTGCTGGAGGTAGGTTCCGGCCGGATCGAGCGCTTTCAGATCGGCAAGGGGACCTGGTTCATCAACGTCTCCTCGGTTCCGGTGTCCGCCGACATGCATGACAACGCCACCGACTCGATCGATTTCGATGCCCTTCTCGCGCTGAAGCCGGAGGTCGTGCATCTGAGCAACAGCATCGGTCGGCCGTTCCGGCTGTTCTCGCAATTGCCGATGGACCGCATCTACACGCCGGACGGCGACGTGACGCAAAGCTGGTCGAGCGGCCGCTGCGCGGGCGTGAAATCCGGCTGGACCGAGGCGATGGCCGGCGGTTCCGGCTAGGCCGCCACCCGCTCCGCGCCGAACGGCGCGAGATTCGCCAGGAACTGCCGCGCGCTGGCCGTCCAGCTATAGGCGAGCGCATGCTCGCGGCAGGCGTCGCGCGGAATCGCCAGCGCCGCGCGGGCCGCGCGACCGAGATCCTCGTCGAGCACGCCGATCCCAGCATCGCCGATCACGTCGAGCGGACCCGGTACCGGATAGGCGGCCACCGGCACCCCCGAGGCCAGCGCTTCGAGCAGCACAAGTCCGAACGTGTCGGTCCGGCTCGGAAACACGAACACCGACGCGGCGGCATAGTGCGCCGCCAGTTCGGCGCCGCGCCGCACGCCCGCGAACAGCACCCCGGGATGGCGCCGGCGCGTCTCGGCCAGCCGCGGCCCGTCGCCGACCACCAGCTTGCTCCCCGGCAGATCGAGATCGAGGAACGCGCCGATATTCTTCTCCACCGCCACGCGGCCGACATAGGCGAAGACCGGCTTGGGCAGATGGGCGACCTCTGGCGCGAGCGCGGCGATCTCCTCCGGCGCATGGGGCCGGAACAGTTCGGTGTCGACGCCGCGCGACCAGCGGCGGATATGGCCGAATCCCCGCGCGGTCAGCTCCGATTCGATCGTCGGCGTCGCCACCATGATGGTGCGCGATCTGGCGTGGAACCTGCGCATCACGCCGTAGGTGAGCGGCAGCGGAACCTGGAACCGCGCCTGGATGTATTCCGGGAAGCGCGTGTGATAGGCCGTGGTGAACGGGAGCCCCCGCTTCAGGCAGTAGGCGCGCGCCGCCCAGCCGAGCGGTCCCTCGGTCGAGATATGGATGGCGCAGGGCTGGGCCGCCTCGATCATCTCGCCGAGGCGCCGGCCCGGCAGGCAGGCCAGCCGGATTTCCGGATAGGTCGGACAGGGAACGCTGAGGAACTGGTTCGGCGTGATGAAGATCGGCTGGTGGCCGAGGCGGATCAGCTCCTCCCTCAGGATGCCGAGGGTGCGGACCACGCCGTTGAGCTGGGGATGCCAGGCATCGGTGACGACGACAATGCGCATATCGGATCCTCGAGCGCGGCGGAGGGCGCGGATGGGGCAAGGGTGGCGACGCGCGCGGGCGCCAATCCGTCGGCGCCGATCTCCGCCCAGCGGACGATCTCGAGGCGGCCGTCGAGATGCTCGACCAGGGCGGTGCAGCTCTCCACCCAGTCGCCGTCGTTGGCATAGAGCACGTCGCCGAGGTAGCGCAGCTCGGCATGGTGGATATGGCCGCAGACGATGCCGTCGACGCCGCGGCGGCGCGCCACTTCGGCCATCGCGTCCTCGAAGCCGGCGATGTAGCTGACCGCGTTCTTCACCCGGTATTTCAGATAGGAGGAGAGCGACCAGTAGCGCAGGCCCATTTGGCGCCGCGCCCAGTTCAGCCAACGGTTCAGCACCAGCGCGGCGTTGTACGCCCTGTCGCCGAGATGGGCCAGCCATTTGGCGTAGCCGATGACGGCGTCGAACTGGTCGCCGTGCAGCACCAGCAGCCGGCGGCCGTCGGCGGTCTCGTGGACGGCTTCGTCGGCGACGCGCACCTCGCCGAAATTGAAATCGACGTAGTGGCGCGCGAATTCGTCGTGATTGCCCGGGATGAACCAGACCTTGGTGCCCTTGCGCGCCTTGCGCAGCAGCTTCTGCACCACGTCGTTATGGGCCTGCGGCCAATACCAGGACCGCCGCAGCCGCCAGCCGTCGATCATGTCGCCGACCAGATAGAGGTATTCGGATTCGGTGCAGCGCAGGAAGTCGAGGAGGAATTCGGCCTTGCAGCCGCGGGTGCCCAGGTGAACGTCGGAAATCCAGATGGCGCGGTAGGTTGCAACCTCGGCGTCCATCTCGGCACTCATGCGAACCAACCCGCCTCGAAAGCGATTTCCGACGTGAATACAGGCGCTTCCTATAGTATCTTGCTAAA
>JASHSH010000053.1 GCA_030040955.1 Rhodospirillales bacterium | reverse complement strand
CTCGATATGATCAAGGCGCACGACGTGAAATACGTCGACTACCGCTTCACCGATCCGCGCGGCAAATGGCAGCACACGGCGCAGCACGTGCGCACCATCGACGAGAGCCTGCTCACCGACGGCATCATGTTCGACGGCTCGTCGATCGCCGGATGGAAGAGCATCAACGAATCGGACATGAACCTGAAGCCGGACCTGGCGACCGCGGTGCTCGATCCGTTCGCGGCGCAGACCCAGCTGATCCTGTTCTGCGACTGCATCGAGCCGCTCACCGGCAAGCCATATGACCGCGACCCGCGCTCGATCGCCAAGCGCGCCGAGGCCTATCTGAAATCCTCGGGCATGGGCGACACCGCCTATTTCGGCCCCGAGGCGGAGTTCTTCATCTTCGACGACGTGCGCTACGAAGTCGCGATGAACACCTGCTCGTACAAGATCGACTCCGACGAAGGCCCCTATGTCTCGGGCAAGGAGTTCCCGGAGGGCAATTCTGGCCACCGTCCGCCGATCAAGGGCGGCTACTTCCCGGTGCCGCCGGTCGATTCGCAGATGGACATCCGCGCCGAGATGCTCACCTCGATGAACGACATGGGGATGCCGGTCGAGAAGCACCACCACGAGGTGGCGCCCTCGCAGAACGAGCTGGGCTCGACCTTCAACACGCTCGTGCGCTCCGCCGACTTCATGCAGATCTACAAATACTGCGTGCACATGGTGGCGCACAGCTACGGCAAGACCGCGACCTTCATGCCCAAGCCGATCATCGGCGACAACGGCTCGGGCATGCACGTGCACCAGTCGATCTGGAAGGCGGGCAAACCGCTGTTCGCCGGCTCGGGATACGCGGACCTGTCGCAGACCGCGCTGCATTACATCGGCGGCATCATCAAGCACGCCAAGGCGCTCAACGCCTTCACCAACCCGACCACGAACAGCTACAAGCGGCTGATCCCCGGCTTCGAGGCGCCGGTGCTGCTCGCCTACTCGGCGCGCAACCGCTCGGCCTCGTGCCGCATCCCCTACTCGGCCAGCCCGAAGGGCAAGCGCGTCGAGGTGCGCTTCCCCGATCCGGCCACCAACCCGTATCTCGGTTTCGCCGCGATGCTGATGGCCGGCCTCGACGGCGTGAAGAACAAGATCGACCCGGGCAAGCCGATCGACAAGAACCTCTATGATCTGCCGCCCGCCGAGCTGAAGAAGGTGCCGACCGTTTGCGGCAGCCTGCGCGAGGCGCTCGGCAACCTCGAGAAGGACCACGCCTTCCTTCTCCAGGGCGACGTGTTCAGCAAGGACTTCCTCGAGTCCTACATGGAGCTGCGGATGGAGGAGGTCTACAAGTTCGAGCACACTCCGCACCCGATCGAGTTCCTGATGTACTATTCGGTCTAGTTCGGCTCGCCGATCGTCGGACCTTCGGGACCCCGCCGGGCGACCGGCGGGGTTCTTGCTTTTCTGGCCCCAGGAGACGCACCCGATGTCCGCCTTCGCCTATCCGCTCGCCACGCTGGCCACGCTGCTCATCCTCGCCGTCTATGGCGCCTTCCTGGGAATCGTGAGCCGGGCGCGCACCCGCTATGGCGTGCCCGCGCCGGCTGTTTCCGGCCATATCGAGTTCGAGAAGCGCTACCGCGTGCAGATGAACACGCTCGAGCAGCTCATCCCGACCCTGATCGGCCTGTGGCTGACGGCCGCCTGGATCGGCGACGTCTGGGCCGGACTGGGCGGCCTGGCATTCGCCTTCGCGCGCCTGCTGTATGCACGGGGATACTTCGCCGCGCCGGAGAAGCGCGCGACGGGATTCACGCTCGGGCTAATCGCCACCTCGGCGATGCTGATCGCGCCGCTGGTCGCGGCGATCCTCCATCTGCCGTGAGGCGGGCGGCGGGTCCGCGCCCGCCTCGCCCTTGCGCCGCCGCTTGGTCCAGTACATGTCCTGGTCGGCCTTCTCCAGCAGCGCGTCAACATCGCCGCCATCCTCCGGATAGACGACCGTGCCGACGCTGGCCGCCAGGTGCAGCTCGTTGCCCTCGAACGCGAACGGCCGGCCGATCTGCTCGCCGATCGACTGCGACTGACGCACCACGTTGTCGCGGCCGTTGACGCCGTTGAGGATCACCGCGAATTCGTCGCCGCCCATGCGGGCCACGGTGTCGGAATCGCGCGTCATGCGCTGTATGCGGATGGCGGTTTCCTTGATCGCGGCGTCGCCGGCCCGGTGTCCGTGGCGATCGTTGATCTGCTTCAGCCCGTCCATGTCGAGATTGAGGATGCCGATCAGCTCGTTGCGCCGCTGGGCCCGCGACAGGTTCTGGCGCAGCCGGTCGTGGAACAGCGCGCGGTTCGCCAGCCCGGTCAGCGGGTCGTGCGTCGCCATATGATAGAGCTGGTCGGACTGGAATTTGGTGGCGTGGAACATGGCGGCCGCGATCAGTTCCGAAAGAATGCGCAGTACCTCGACGTCACGCTCGCCGAAGGCCGCCGGGCGATCGGACAGGATCTTCAGCACGCCGACCACCGAGCCCTCGTGCAGCAACGGCGTGACCACCATCGAACGCAGACCCACCTTGCGGCAGGCCTCGCGGTCGACGCGCTCGTCGGTCTCCGAATCGTCGCAGCGCAGCACGGTCGCGCTTTCCACGCACAGGCCCGAAAGACTCCCCTTCCGAGCCAGACGCAGGCCGAGCTGCGGCTTCGCCAGCCCCGAGCTGGCGCGGTAGACCATCTCCTCGCCCTCGGCCAGCTCGACGACCGCGCCGGTCGCCGCGGTGAGCCGCCGGATTCGATCGGTGATCAGCTCCATCACCTGGCCGAGATCCATGCCCAGCTTCACGATCTGGGTCTGCAAGTCGATGATCTCGACATACGCGCCGTTGGGAAGCGCTTGGGGAGAGGCGGGCGAGTTCATGGCACGGGAGCTTCCTGGTTCGCCGGGAAAGATAGCAAATGACGGACCAGTCCGCGCTAGCGCGATTTGGGGTCGGACGCGGTTTCAGATTTCCACATGGTTACGTCGATAGGCCTCGCGCAGGCTCGCGCACACCGAGCCCGGATGGCCGTTGCCGACGGGCTCGCCATCGATACTGACCACCGGCAGCGCCCATGACGTGGTGCTGGTGATGAACGCCTCGCGCGCCCGCTTGGCCTCGGCCACGGTGAATGACCGTTCCTCGACCCGCAGTCCCGACTTGCGCGCCAGCGCCAGAATACCGGCGCGGGTCACGCCGGGCAGGATCTCCGGTCCCAACGGCCGCGTCACCAGCGCGCCCTCCATGGTTACGATCCAGGCGTTGGTCGAGGTGCCCTCGGTCACCGTGCCGTCGGGGTCGACCATCCAGGCCTCGAAGGCCCCGGCCCGATGCGCCTGTTCTTTGCCGAGTATATTGGGCAACAGCGAAATCGACTTGATGTCGCGCCGTTTCCAGCGGATGTCCGGAATCGTGATCACCGTGACGCCGTCGGCGAACTGGGCGGCGCTGGGCGGACGCGAACGGCGCACGGTCATGGTCAGCGCCGGCCTGGGCGCGGGGTTCGGAAAGCCGTGCTCGCGCCGCGCCGCGCCCCGGGTCACCTGAAGATAGAGAATGCCCTCGGCCAGGCCGTTGCGGCGAACCATCTCTCTCATGACCGAAACCAGCGCGCGGCGGGACATCGGCGGCGCCAGCTCGATCTCGGCCAGACTGCGCCACAGCCGGTCCAGATGCGGGTCGAGATCGACGAGCCTCCCGCTCTGGACCGCGATCACCTCGTAGACCCCGTCGGAAAACTGGTAGCCGCGATCCTCGATATGGACCTTCGCCTCTGCGAGCGGCAGATAGCGGCCGTTGACATAAGCGATGCGCGACAAGCCGACTCCCCTCGCCCCGGTTCAGGTCTTCTGCCGGTCGTCGGCGCGCACGCCGAGTCCCTTGAGCTTGCGGTGCAGCGCCGAACGCTCCATTTCGACGAAGGAAGCGGTGCGCGAGATGTTGCCGGCGAAGCGGGTAAGCTGCGCGAGCAGATATTCGCGCTCGAACACCTCGCGCGCCTCGCGCAGCGGCAGTGTCATGATCTCGCTCGATTTCTCCCAGCGCAGCACGGACGGAGTGATCGCGCCCACTTCCGGGGGCAGCATGTCGGCGCGGATCGGCTCGCG
>JASHSH010000461.1 GCA_030040955.1 Rhodospirillales bacterium | reverse complement strand
TACCGCGATGCCCGCATCCTGATCCTCGACGAACCCACCGCCGTGCTGACGCCGCGCGAAAGCGACGCGCTGTTCGCGGTGATGCGCGAACTCACCGCCGACCGACGCACCATCCTGTTCGTCACCCACAAGCTGCGCGAGGTGATGGCCGCGACCGACCGCATCACCGTGCTGCGCGACGGACGCGTCGCCGCGCGCCTCGTCACCCGCTCCACCGGGCCCGAGGAGATCACCCGGGCGATGACCGGGCGCAACATCGTCCCGCCCGCGCGCGAGGCCGCAAGCGCGCCCGGCGCGCCGATGCTCGAGGTTGACGGGCTGACGGTGGCCGGGCGCGGCGGGGGGCGGCCGGCGGTCGATGGCGTCTCGTTCGCGGTGCGCGCGGGCGAGATCGTCGGCATCGCCGGCGTCGCCGGCAATGGACAGACCGAGCTGGTCGAAGCCATCGTCGGCATGCGCCCCGCTTCGGCCGGACGGGTGCGCGTCGGCGGACGCGACGTCTCCCGCCTGCCGCTGCGCGCGCGACGCGCCGCCGGCCTGGCCTATATTCCCGAGGACCGCGCCGCCACCGGCACCGCGCTGCGCGCCAGCGCCGCCTACAATCTGGCGCTCGGCTTCCAGCGCCAGGCATCGCTGTCGCACCGAGGCATGATCGATTTCGCGGCCATGCGCGCCCGCGCGCGGCGGCTGATCGCCCGCTACGCGATCAAGATACCGGACGAGGAAACGCTGGCGGGCAGCCTCTCGGGCGGCAATCTCCAGAAGCTCGTGGTCGCGCGCGAGCTCGATCACGGCGCGCCGGTGGCGATCGCCGAGCAGCCGACCCGCGGACTCGACGTCCTCGCCACCGAATTCATCCACCGCGCGATCCTGGCCGAGCGCGCCGCCGGGCGCGCGGTGCTGCTGGTCTCGTCCGAGCTTTCCGAGATCCTCGCGCTCAGCGACCGCATTCTGGTCATGTATGAAGGCCGCATGCTCGCCGACCTTCGGGCGGAGCAAGCCGACGAAGACCGGCTCGGACTGCTGATGGGCGGCGTCGTCGCGGGCGCGGCGGCCTGACGCGGTGTCCTGGCGCCGCCTCGCTGAATTTCTCCCGCGGGGGCGAGCGGCGCTCGCCTCGCCCGCCTTGCTCGCCATCGTCGCCGGCCTCGCCGTCGGGGCGGCGATCATGCTGGCCACCGGCCACGATCCGATCGAGGCCTATGCCGAGATCGGCCGGGGCGCGCTCGCCGGTCCCAATCTGCTCGACACGCTGGCCTGGGCGGTGCCGCTGGTCGGCATGACGCTGGTCGCGGCGCTCCCCCTACGCGGCGGCATGGTCAATCTCGGCGGCGACGGGCAGATGGTGATCGGCGGGCTGGTCGCCGCCATGGTCGCGCTGTATCTGCCCGCGCCCGGCGCGGCGCGGGTTGCGCTCGCCGTTCTGGCCGCGGTCGCCGCCTCCGGCGCCTACGCGGCGATGGCCGCCTGGGGACAGGTGCGGCTCGGCGTGCCGATGCTGATCTCGACTCTTCTGCTCAGCTATCCGGCGATCGGGGTCGCGTCCTTCCTCGTCCGGTTCCCGCTGCGCGACGCGGCCAGCGGCATGCCGGAGACCTTCCTGGTCCAGCCCGAGGCGCGCATTCCGCAAATCCCCGGCACCGAACTCACCGGCGGGCTGTTCCTGATGGCGGCGGCGGCCGCTCTCGTCGTCTGGATCGACCGCCGCACGGTGCGCGGTTTCGAGCTGCGTCTGCGCGGGCTGAACGCCCGCTTCGCCGGCTATGGCGGAATCGATCTCGACCGCCAGGCGATCGCGACGATGTTCGCCGCCGGGGCGATGGCCGGGCTGGTCGGCGCGATCATCGTGCTCGGCATGCAATACCGGTTCACCGACGGCGCGCTGATCACGCCCAACTACACTTGGACCGGGCTGATGGCGGCCCTCCTCGCCGCCGGCGAGCCGGTGGGGGCCATCGCCGCCGCCCTGTTCTTCTCGGCCCTCCAGATCGGCGGCTTCGGCATGGAGCGGGCGACCGAGATTCCGCGCGAGCTGACCTCGGTTCTGCAAGCCGTGATCATTCTCTTGCTGGCCTCGCGCGCCGGTTTGCGGCGCCGGCCGCGCGGCGGGGAATGATGTTCGGCATCGTCGATACGTTGCTGTTCCACTCGACGGTTTCCGCCGTCACGCCGATCCTGCTCGCCGCGCTGGCCGGCCTGCTGTGCGAACGGGCCGGCATCTTCACCATCGCGCAGGAGGGGCTGATGCTGGCCTCCGCCTTCGCCGCGGTGGCCGGCAGCTGGTTCCTGGGCGGGGCCGAGGTCGGCGTCGCCGTGGCGGTGCTTGCCGGCGTCGCGATGGCGGGCATCCTGGCCGGCGGCGGGGTATGGCTCGGCGGCGACACCATCGTCCTCGGCATCGGCATCAATCTCCTGGCCGACGGGCTGTCCACCTTCCTGCTGCGCCAACTGTTCGATCAGCAGGGCGTGTTCAACGACCCGGCGCTCGAGGGACTGAACCCGATCCGGCTTCCCGGCATCGAGCGGCTGCCCGGCATCGGGCCGGTGCTAAGCGACCATAGCTGGATCGACTATCTATCTTGGCTGCTGGTCGCCCTCGCCACGCTGTTCCTATTCCGCACGCCGTGGGGTCTGCGCCTGCGCGGGGTGGGCGAGCAGCCGGACGCGGCGGCTACGCTGGGGGTAAGCGTGCGGCGCTATCGCACGCTGGCCGTGCTCGCCTCGGGCGCGCTCTGCGGTCTCGCCGGTGCCCAGCTCTCACTCGGTTCGGTGACGCTGTTCGCCGAGGGGATGAGCGCGGGCCGCGGCTGGATCGCGGTTGTCGCCGTGATGCTGGGCCGCGCGCACCCCCTCGGCGTGCTGGGCGCGAGCCTGCTGTTCGGCCTGACCGATGCGATCGGCCTGCGGCTGCAAGGTCTCGGCCTGCCCAACCAGCTCACCGACGCCGCCCCCTATGTCATCACCCTGATCGCTCTGATCCTGGCCGTCCGTCGCCGCCCGGTGGCCTGACCCGGCCCGCCCGGCCCGCGCCTTTGTGGGCTGGAACGGGGCGAGGCGGGCGTATAATCTGGCCTCGGCGGGGGGAGGTACTTCCGCTTGATCGGAAGCGAAATGGCCAAGGCAAAGCTGGTCGCCGAAGCGGGCGACAATGTCTCCGTGATCGGGGTCGCGGGTGAGGGTCCCGCGGCGGAGCGGGCGGGCGGGGGCGTGCGCGGCGGTCCCGAACCGGATCCGGCCTGGCGCCAGCGGCTGCTCTACGGCGCGGCCGGCCTGCTCAGCCTGGT
>JASHSH010000002.1 GCA_030040955.1 Rhodospirillales bacterium | reverse complement strand
GCGAACAGCGTGTGCACGTCGCGCGCGCGCACCTCGCGGCCGTTGATCCGGTACACCGAGCCGCGGCCGCGCTCGATGCGCCGCGCCACCTCCAGCTCGTCCGCGTCGTTGAACTGCGCCGGCGCCTTGCGTGCGCGGTTGTCGAGCACGAGGCTGGCCTCGGCCAGGTTGCGCGACGGCCGGTTCGCCGAGCCGGCGAAGATCACGTCGTCCATCTCGGCGCCGCGCATCTGCTTGGCCGAGTTCTCGCCCATCACCCAGGCCAGCGCCTCGACCAGGTTCGACTTGCCGCAGCCGTTGGGGCCGACGATGCCGGTCACCCCGGGCGCGATCGGCACCTCGGTCGGATCGACGAACGACTTGAAACCGGAAAGCCGTATACGGTCGAAATGGATCACGGGCCGAAACCCGGCGGGCGTGCCGCCATCTGCCTAATTGCCCGGCTTGAGCAGCGCGACGATCTGATCGAAGCTCTGCTCGCCGGCGACCACCTGGCCGTCGACGACGAAGGTGGGCGTCGCGTCCACCTTGTAGGTCTTGGTCGCGTCATTCTTGCGGGCGTTGATCTGCTGAATCATGTCGTTGTTGGCCAGGCAGGCATCGACCGATGATCCGCCCATGCCGCCCAGCAATGCAATAGTCTTGATCGCGGCGAGCGGGTCCTTGGCCATGCCCCACGACGCCTGGGTCTTGAAGAAGGCGTCGACGAAGGCCGGGTATTTGTCGCCCGAGCAATGCGCCACCATGGCGGCGGCGAGCGCGACGTCGTCGAGCGGGAAGTCGCGCAGGATCATCTTGGCCTTGCCGGTGTCGAGCAGGTCGCTCTTCACCTTGGGGAACACCTCGGCCTCGAACCGCGCGCAGTGCGGGCAGGTGAGCGAGAAATATTCGATGATCACGTTGGGCGCGTCGGCCTTGCCCAGGGTCACGTCGAGCGGCCAGCCCTTGTCCTCCACCGCTCCCGCCCCGGCGCCCCAGAGCAGCGGGACGGCCAGGGCGAGCACGCGCAGAAATCGGTTCAAACGCAACCTCCCAAGCGGCTCGGCGGCGGAGTGTAGGGTCATCGCCAGCCACCCGCAAGACGGCGGCCGAGACGATCGAGCGCCGCGCGCAGCTGCGCGTCCTGCACCGGCTGCAGCAGCTCGCCGAGCTTCGCGCGCTGGTCGGGCGAAAGCGGAACCGCGGGCGCCGGCCGGGGCTTGCGCACCGCCCCCGGCAGCGGCCCCTGGTCGATGCGGATGCGGGCGATCGCGGCATAGCCGAAATGCCCGTTCACGCGCTCGCGGATTTGCGGCTCGAGATGCTGGATGCGCAGCGCGACCGCGCCCGAGGCCACGCGCAAATGCAGCACGCCGCCGGTCTGCACCCCGCGCGCGAAGCCGATGCGCTGGGGCAGGCATTCGGCGGCCAGCGCGGGACCCACGATCTCCGCCCAGGCGGCGCGCAACGCGGCGGGCACGAAGCCCTTTCGCCCCAGCCGGGGCGCGGTCAACTTCGCCGCGATCGCGCCGATCGCGCGCGGCCCCGCGGAGCCGCGATTTTCCGCCTCCGGCTTGGCGTCCATGGCGCAATTCTATGCTATGCTCGCGCCCATGCCGCAAGCCCGACGGGCGCCCGAATCGGCGCCGATTCCGAAGCACGCCGCCCGCCGATTGCTCGCCTGGTACGACGCGTCCGCGCGCGAGCTTCCCTGGCGGGAGCGCGGCGGCGCTCCGCCCGATCCCTACCGGGTCTGGCTCTCCGAGATCATGCTCCAGCAGACCCGGGTCGCCGCGGTCGTTCCCTATTTCGCGGAGTTCATCCGCCGCTGGCCGACGGTGGAGGCGCTCGCCGCCGCGCCGCTCGACGAGGTGCTCGCCGCCTGGGCCGGCCTCGGCTATTACGCCCGCGCCCGCAACCTGCATGCCTGCGCCCGCCGCGTGGCCGGCGAGTTGGGCGGAAAGTTCCCCGCGACCGAGGAGGGGTTGTGCGCGCTGCCCGGCATCGGCCCCTACACCGCCGCCGCCATCGCCGCGATCGCGTTCGGCGCGCGCGCCGCGGCGGTCGACGGCAATGTGTTGCGGGTGATCGCGCGCCTGTTCGCGGTGGAGGAGCCGCTGCCCGCCGCCAAGCCGCGCCTCGCTGCGCTCGCCAAGGCACTCACCCCCGCGACCCGTCCGGGCGATTATGCCCAGGCGATCATGGACCTGGGCGCGACGCTTTGCGCCCCGCGCGATCCCGATTGCGGAGCCTGCCCGTGGCGGGGCATCTGCGCGGCCCGCGCGCGCGGCATCGCCGCCCGTTTGCCCGTCCGCGCGGCCAAGCGGACACGCCCGATCCGCCGGGGCATCGCCTTCTGGGCGCAGCGCGGCGACGGGGCCGTGCTGCTGCGCCGGCGCCCCGATTCGGGTCTGCTCGGCGGCATGATGGAAATCCCCTCCACCCCGTGGCGCGCCGAGCCCTGGGAGTTGGACGAGGCGCTGGACGCGGCTCCGCTCGCCTCGCGCTGGCGGCTGCTGCCCGGCACCGTCGGGCACGATTTCACCCATTTCCGCCTCGAGCTCGCGGTGGCGGCCGGCCGCGCGCGGGAGGCGCGCAAGGTGCCGGGCGAATGGTGCGCGCTCGACGAGCTTTCGGCGCGAGCCTTGCCCACGCTGATGCGGAAAGTGACGCGCCACGCGCTGGCGAGTCTCGCATGACCCGCCAAACCCGTTTCCGCGCCGCTGTCGCGCTGCTCGCCGGGGTCGTGTTGGCGGGGGGCGCGTTCGCCGACTCGGCGGGCGAGGCGCTGTATCTGATCCCGCCCACCGGCTGGAAGATGCAGTTCCACCACCGCCAGGGCGATGTGGAACTGTCCGAGCTGGTGCCGGCCGGCCAGACGATCCGCGACTGGACCGACATGCTCTCGGTGCAGATTTTCTACGGCCCGCCGAAGCAGACGGCGCAGGAGCTGCTGGCCGAGGCGATGGCTCGGATCAAGAACGAGTGCAAGGAAGCCGCCGCCGGCCCGGTGCTGCCCGGCATCGAGAACGGCTACGAGACCGCGTTGCGCGCGGTGGCCTGCCCGGAACTGAAGCGCTGGGGCAAGGGCGAGATGGACCTCTACAAGTCGCTGCGCGGCCGCGCCAACGCCTATCTGGTCGAGCGCTCATGGCGCGGCGCGCCGTTCGAAAAGGCGCATCCGCCGCTGCCCGCCGAGACCACCAAGGAATGGCTGGCCTTCATGAACCAGGTGGTGCTGTGCGACAACGCCGACCCGCATCGGCCCTGCCCGCAAGCCAATGCCGGCGGGACGTCGCCAGGTAGCCCGGCGCCTGCGCCGCAATTGCCGGCCGCGCCGAAACCCTGAGGCAGCAAACCTACGTTCCGCCTCGCTTGGTTCGATTCAGACCCCACCCCACCCCACCCTGTCCCTCCCCATAAGAGGGGAGGGGACGTGCACCAAGGTTGAATCCCCCTCTCCCGCTCGCGCGGGGAGGGGAAGTGCATCAAAGAAGAACTCCCTCCCCCGCTTGCGCGGGGAGGGCAGGGGTGGGGGTCAGCGACCGCGCTCGGTCGCGCCGGTCCCTAATTGCCCCCGCCGCGCAACGCCTGGATCACCAGCATGTCCGGGCAATCGTCGCCGACATTGGCCCCGCAGGTGCGCCAGGCGAGCGTCTTGGCCAGGCAGACGCGGATTTCATGCAACGCCTGGGTGCCCGCGCAATTGAGCGCGACCATGTCCGGCCGCAGGCCCCGGTTGGCGGCGATTATCTGGGTGCGCAAATCCCGTGCCGCGATCGCCAGCTCTTCGCGCGGAGCCGCGAGCGCGGGCGGGAAACGCAGCATGGAATAGGCGCGGTCGGCGGCGTCGAAATAGGTCTGCGCGTCGTAGGCCGTGCAGGCGCCGTGCTTCTCCCATTCGTGCTCGACCAGCCCGCGGTTGGGCATGAAGGCCAACTCGCGCTCGACGAGCGGCGCGGGCACGGCATCCACGCGGCGGCAGAATTCCGGCCAGCCGCCGTTCTCGTATTGCGGCCACAGCCCGTGCAGCGCGACGCCGAGCCCGCGATCGCATTCCGGCCCGCGATGCGCGGCGTCCTGGCAATAGGCCGGCACCCAGCTCAGGCTGAGCA
>JASHSH010000460.1 GCA_030040955.1 Rhodospirillales bacterium | reverse complement strand
GCGGCCGGTGGCCGGGAGGCGGGGCGCGAGGGCGCGGGTGCCACGGGCGTCGCCGCGCTCGCGGTCGTGGCCGTCTCCCCGTTGCTCAGGTTGGTGGTGATCGGCTGGGACAGCGGATTCGAGTTGGTCAAGATCTGCTTGAGATTGTCGCTGATCTCGCCCCACGGGTCGGCATGCGAATTGGTGTTGAGCGTGCTGCTTGAATTGTTCGCTCCGCCGCCGCCGCCGCCGCCCACCACGGCCGAGCTGATGTCGGTCGCGGTGGAGATATCGGTCGTCGCGGTCCGCACCGTGTTCAGGATGTCGAGCTGGTAATCCTGGTGGTACATGGTGTCGAGCTCGACCCGCAGCACGTTGTCCTTGAACGTGTAGCGGAGGTTCGCCAACTCGCAGATGCGGTCGATCACCTCGGAAAATGGACGGTCCTTGGCGTAGATGATGATCCCGCCCTGGATGTTGGGATCGAGGTCGAGATCGACATCGATCTTGCGCGCCAACTCGATGATGACGTCGCGCACCGGGATCGAGGCGTCGGGGACGTTGACGGTCACCAGCCGCTGCTCGAGGGCCGGAGGCGGCGGCGTCGCCAAGATCGGCTGCAGATCCGGAATCGGCGGGGCTTGATTCTGGCCGCCCGGCGCCGTCGGCGGCTTGCGGTCGATCATCGACTCGTAATCGTGATTAGACAGCCCGTTGTCGCGGCTCGAACAGGCGGCGAGCAACAGCGCCAGTATCAGGGACACGCGAGCGCCGCGCCGCCGGGAATCTCCCGCTCGATACAACTGCCTTACCTCCGTGCGGCCCCCAAGCCGGGGCGCAGGATAGCGGGACCCTCCGCCTTTTTCAACGAAACTGCGCCAGGCAAAATCATCCGGCGGAGGCAAACAGTCCGCCGATATCTTCCGGGAAGACGAGGCAGAGAGCGAGTCCGGCTGCGAGCGCGGGGCCGAACGGAAAGCTCGCCCCCCGACCGGCGAACTTCCACGCGATCCCGAACGCGATCCCGATTGCGCCCCCGACGACCGCGATGGCGGCCACGCCCGGCATGCCGACATAGATGCCGGCGAGCGCCATGAATTTCACGTCGCCCAGCCCAAGCGCCGTTCGACCGCGCCAGGTACGAAAGCCGGCGCGCAACGCCCAAAACAGGGCGAAGCCGAGTGCCGCGCCGGCCGCCGCCGCCAACCAGTCCCCGTCGGCATGCCAGCGCCAGGCCAGCGCGACCGGGACGAGCGCGATCAACGCCTTGTCCGGGATGATGCGAGATTCGAGATCGGCGGCGGCGACGATTACCAGTCCGAGGGCGGTGAGACACAGCATCGCCACCGACCAAGGATCGCCGCGCCGCAATGCCCAGGCCGCGACGAACAGAGCGGCGCAGACAAGTTCGATCGCCGGATATCGCCGCGAGATCGGCGCGCCGCAATATCGGCATCGGCCACCGAGCGCGAGCCAGGAGGCCAGCGGCACCAGGTCGCGCGCGGCGAGCGGGTGGCCGCAGGCGGGGCAGCGGGAGCGCTCGAGTCCCAACGGCTCGCCGCGCGGCAATCGGTGACTGGCGGCCGAGGCAAAGCTGCCGGCGACAAGCCCAAGCGCCAGGCACAGAACGGCGCCTCCCGGGCCCTCCCAACCGAGCCAGCTGGCCTCCGTCAATGACCGGCGCCGGCGGCGGTGCCCGCCGCGGGCGGGCCGCCGGCCCCCGCCGGACTCGGCGGACCCTGGACCTCGTCGCTCGCGCTCGGCGCGGTCGACAATTCGGCGGCGGAGGCGCTTCCCTGCGAGCTCGTGGTCACCAGCCGCGCGGCCGTCGGATCGGGCGTACTGCTCGGCTTCTTCTTTTGCGTCGACGTGGTCTGCGTCGGTTTGCTCTTGTGCTTGGCCGCGCGGGAGGGGTGCGCCTGGTCGATGTATAGCTGCTCCGGCGGCACATCCGAATAGGAAGGCTCCGGCGCCGCTGTCTGTGGCGCCGCGGCCGTGGAAGCCGAAGTCGTAGCGGTCGACGGCGTCATATCCGTGGCCGAATCCGGAACCGGCCGCACGCCGATCAGCACGGTCTGCGAGGTCGCGGCCGTCGCGCCGGTGCCGGCGCCCCCATACTCGGGCGCGGGCGACGATGCGGCGGAGGGCGTCGCCGGCGCGGTCGCGGACGCGTCGGTGGACGCCGTGGGCGGTTGCGCGACGGCCGTCGGTGGCGCCGCGGTATCGGGCGTCGAAACCGAGGCGGTGGGGGCCGGAGTGACAGCCGAATTCGCCGACGCCTGGCCGGGCGATGTCACCGACGCCGGGGCGGTCGACGCTGCGGCGCCTTGATCGGACGGTCCGGCCGCCGCGGGCGCGCCCCTGTATTGATTGGAGAATGCCGCGACGCCGGCCTTGAGCGCGCCGAACAGCGAGCCGGGTCCAGATCCCGAATGCGTCGCCGGCGAGGCGTTCAGCAGCAGGAGGATCAGCACCAGCGCGGCGGCGGCGGCCAGCGCGCCCACCGCGATGCGAGGGCGCCAGCGGCCGAGATTCGGCATCCGGCGGGGGGCCGCCGGCAGCAGGCTCGCCGAATCGGTCAGCGCCTCGACCACGTGCTTGGGCTGCACCACCGGCGCCCCCTCGGCGAAGGTGGAGAGCAGCGCCTTGTCGGCGACGATGTTGATGACGCGTGGAATGCCGCCGCACCGCGCCGCGATCGTGTCGAGCGCGCGCGGGCTGAACACGTCGTAGACGATGCCGGAGCGGCGCGACACCCGGATGCGGTGGGTGACATAGTTCTTGGTTTCGGCCTCGGTCAGCGGCTTGGTGGTGAGCGGAAACACGACCCGCTGGTTGAGCTGGCGCAACGCCGGGTCGCGCAGCAACTCGTCGAGCTCGGTCTGGCCGAACAGCACGATCTGGAGAAGCTTGCTCGTCTCGGTCTCGAGGTTGGACACCAGGCGGATCGCCTCGAGCCCCTCGCGCCCCAAATGCTGCGCCTCGTCGACCACGATCACCACCATCCGGCCCTTGGCGTGCTCCTCGACCAGGAACCGGTTCAGGGTGGTGTAGGCGGTCTCGGCGTTCTCATCGACCTTGAGCCCGAATTCCTCGCAGATGGCAAGAACGATCGAGCGGGCGTCCGCGCGCGGCGCGTTGATGTAGGCGACCGAATCGGTGTCGACCAGCTTGCGCACGAGGAGGCGGCACAGCAGCGTCTTGCCGGTGCCCACGTCGCCCACGACCTTGATGATTCCGCTGTCGCGGCGCAGCGCGAACTCGACCGAGGCGATGATGTTCGCGTGTTCCTGCGTCGGGAAGAAATAGTCCACGTTCGGAGTGAGCGTGAACGGATGTTCCTCGAGGCCGAAATGCGCCAGGTACGGCATCGCCTCACCTCGACTGCAAATACCTCAATCGCGCGCGAATATCCTCGATCGGCATCGGCAGCTGGGTCACGCCGCCGAGCAGATCGAGCGCCGACTGATAGGAAAGCGCCGCCTCCCGCTGCATGCCGGCCCGATCCTGCACGATGGCGAGGTCGAGTCGATAGAGACCGTTCTCCGGCGACAGCTGGATCGCCCGGTTGAATTCGGCGATGGCCTCGGCGACGTTGCCGTTCTGGGCATCGATCATCGCGATCTGCGCCGCGATCGGGCTGAATCCGGGGAAGCTCTTCTGCATGTCGCGCAGCTCGGCGAGCGCGGCGCCCGGCGACTGGGTGGCGATGATCGCCATCATATTGGTCAGCGCCTCGCGATTCTCCGGATCGATGGCCAGCGCGCGCTGATAGAAGGTGCGCGCCTCCGCGTAGCGGCGCATCTTGTGCAGCGCCGTCGCCTTGCCGAGCAGCGCCGCGAGACTGCGCGGCTCGTCCTTGAGCACCGAATCGTAGAGCTCGAGCGCCGCCTCGTACTGGCCGTGCAGCAGCATGTCGTAGGCGTGGTCGGTAATGTCGCGGTCGGCGGCCGGAGTCGCCGAGGTGGTGACTAGATTGTCGTCGGCGCCGGAGGCGTCCGGAGCCGCCGGGGGCGAGCCGCGGTTGACCACGGTGGGGGGCTGGAGCGTGCTTGCCACGCGCTCTTTCCGGATGCGATCGAGGATCGACGGCAAGTCCTGCTCGGCGCCGACCGCGGCGGGCTTCGCCGGCTGGGCCGGCGCCGCTGCCGAGGTCTTCGTCGCCGTCGCGGGCGCTGGAGCGGGAGTCGCCGCCGCCACGGCGGCTGGCGCGCCCGCGCCGACGACTGGTTTCGCATTGCTCGGTGGCACCGGGCTGAGCG
>JASHSH010000052.1 GCA_030040955.1 Rhodospirillales bacterium | reverse complement strand
AGGCGGATGCGGTCGCGGCCGTCGCGGCCTGCCCCGGCCGGACCGATGCCGACGCGATCGTCGAGGCGGCGCGCGCGGTGCCCGGCGCTGCTCCGTTCGCCGGATGCTCGCGCATGAAATTGTGCACGCGATCCACCGTCGCGGTGGTCACGCGCCCGCCATACCGCAGCCGGCTGGCGAACTTTCCGTCGTTGACCACGCGCCGACCGAAGGTCGATTCGGCCATGCCGGCGCGCCGGCAATAGTCGGAGATTTCCTGGAGCAGCCCCTCTACGTCCATTTGATCGACCTCGGATGATGGCGGGTCGGATTGCGCGTATTTGGCGGCCTTTCGCGCGCCGAGTAAACCACATCCGTGCCCACTTCGTTAGTGGGATGGATAGTGGGATGTATCCCCTAACGGACCAGCTGGGCCGGTTTGCGGCCATCTCTCGAAGCGCTGGGCGGAGTGCGAGGGAATGTAGTGGGATGTGTCCCAATCCGCTATCCCCGGAAATCGAGCGCCTGCGCGCGGCTTGAGTCTTTCGTCCGCCGCCCATACGGTGAGGCGCAACGCCGCCCGCCGAGGCGGCACGGGAGAGGGGAAACGTCGATGGCCGCGTCGCAGCGATTTCTGACCACGCACACGGGCAGCCTGCCGCGGCCCGAGGACCTGGTGCGCGCGATGTTCGCCAAGGAAGAGGGCGTTCCGGTCGATCGCGCGGGCCTCGGCGAGCGCATCGCCCGCGCGGTGGCCGAGGTCGTCGAACGCCAAGTCGCCGCCGGCATCGACATCGTCAACGACGGCGAGATGAGCAAGCCGAGCTACGCGACCTATGTGAAGGACCGGCTCAGCGGCTTCGAGGGAACCAGCAACGTTCCCAAATACCAGGACCTGCTCGACTTCCCGTCGATGGCGAAGCGCGTCTACGGCGATCCCGGCCGCGCGCGGCGCAAGACGCCCGGCTGCAACGGACCGATCGCCGTGCGCGACCCCGCGGCCGCCGCGGCCGACGCGCGCAACCTGAAGACCGCGCTCGCCGGCAAGGGCGGCGCCTCGGGCTTCATGACCGCGGCCTCGCCCGGCGTGATCTCGCTGTTCCTGGACAATCAGTACTATCCGACGCAGGAGGCCTATCTGTTCGCCATCGCGGATGCGATGCGCCAGGAATATGAGACCGTGGTCAACGCGGGCTTCGTGCTGCAAGTGGACTGTCCCGACCTCGCGCTCGGTCGCCATACCAAATACGCCGATCTCGACATGGCCGGATTCCGCAAGATGGCAAGGCTCAACATCGAAGCGCTCGACTACGCCCTCGGACGCCTGCCGCCCGAGCGCCTGCGCCTGCACCTATGCTGGGGCAATTACGAGGGGCCGCATCATTGCGACGTGCCGCTGGCCGACATCGTCGACATCGTGTTCGCCGCCCGTCCCTCGATCATCTCGTTCGAGGCCGCCAATCCGCGTCATGCGCATGAGTGGAAGCTGTTCGAAACGGTCAAGTTGCCCGAGGGAAAGGTTCTGGTGCCCGGCGTGATCGAGTCGAAGTCGAACTTCATCGAGCATCCCGAACTGATCGCCCAGCGCATATCCCGTTATGCCAACCTGGTCGGCCGCGAAAACGTGATCGCGGGCAGCGACTGCGGCTACGGAACCTGGGTCGGACAGGCGGCGGTGGAGCCCGACGTGGTATGGGCGAAGCTCGCGGCGTTGGCCGAGGGCGCGCGCATCGCAAGCCAAGCCTTCTGGCACTGAGCCGCGGGCGAACGGCGCTTTTTGGCCTGCTTCCAATCTGTTACCAGCCGTAACCATCGCGCGACCGGTTCACAATTCGCGCGAAACACTGCTGCCCTATCGTGCGCGGTCGCGGGAACGTCAATTCGGGAACGAGAGAAAACGGAGCAGCCAAGATGTTGAGCAAGAGACTGGCCCTGCTGGCCACCATCCCCGTGCTGTGGGGCGCGCTTGCCTTCGCGCAGTCCGCGGCGGGCGACCAGCCGGCGGCCGACGACGGAATGCATCACCACCGGTTCGACCGCGCGGCGTGGCACAAGGAAATGTGCACCAACCGCTACGCTCACCTGGCCGGCGCGCTGGCCTTCGCCGAGGCCAAGTTGAACCTGACCGACACGCAGCGCCCCGCCTGGGACGCTTGGGAGAAGGCGCGCATGGAGGATGCCGCCAAGCAGCGCGACGCCTGCCTGGCCGTGGCGCCGCCCGCCGACGGCATGCGCCCGACCCTGCTCGACCGCGAGGCCAAGCTGGAGAAGCATCTCGCCGACCGGCTCGCCGGGTTGCAGGCGCGCCACGCCCAGCTGGTCGCGCTCTACAATGCGCTGACGCCGGAGCAGCAGGCCGTGATGGACCGGCTCGGCCGGTCGCATCGCCACGGCATGCACGGCTGGCATCACATGATGGGCCCGATGGGCGGTCCGGGGCCGAAGCCCGGCGACGGCAACTAGTTCCCCTCGGACGGGCGATCGGACGCGACTCGACTCCCCCCGGACCTCGCGCCCGGTCGCCGTCTTTTTTGCGCTGCCCGCCCTGCGGCGGACTTAGCGCCACTCGAACTTCGTGATTGTCGACTTCACGCGCTGGTGCGGTCCGGCCAGCACCTTGTTGACGCGCGCGATCAGCTTGTCGCGGTCGAACGGCTTGGTGAAATAGTCGGCGGCGCCCGAACGCAGCGCGCGCTGCACGCTTTCCGGGTCCTTGCGCACCGTCAGCATCATCACCGGAATCGACTGGGTGCGGCTTCCCTCCTTCAGGTAGCGCAGAACGTCGAACCCGTTGAGTCGCGGCATCTCGATATCGAGCGTGATCAGACTGGGCGCGAGCGAGGAGGCGAAAAACAGCGCCTCCTCCCCGTCCTCGAACGGGGTCACGTCGAATCCCGCGCTGTGCAGCACTTCGGACAGCACGCCGAGGAAGATCGGATCGTCGTCGATGGCGATGATCTTCGGCAAATTCCCGGTCGGGGCGGGCCCGGCAGCCACGCGCGAATATCCCCCAAAATGGCGCAACCGCACATTGTCGGCCGCGAATTATTCTTGGCGGCGAAGATAACCAAGTGACCGACCCCGATCAATCGCGGATGCGCCGATTCCGCGACGATTTCCCGCTACCCGCGGCCAGCCGGTGCGAGCGGGGATTGCAAAACCCGGCCGGGAGAACTATCACGCAAGCGGGGTCCCCGCAGTGACGGCCGTGGGACGGCTGGGAGGCGCGACTGGCGGAAGGCAAGGGCCTGGGGAGCTACGGCGATGTGCGCATCGTCGTGGGCGATTCCAACGACCGGCTGGCGGCGGCGGTCCACAACGCGCTCGGCGAGCAGGGATTCTCCACGATCGAGCGGGTGACCTCGGTCGATTCGTTCGTCAATGCGGTGCAGTCCGGCTTCCTGGACCTCATCGTCTTCGACGCGCACTTGCCGGGCGGACAGGCGAGCGAAATCGTCCAGCGCATGCGCCGGCGCGGCATCGGCGAGAATCCCTATGCGGGCGTGATCGCGACCATCCGCGACACGGCGGGTCCGATGACGCGCCAGGTGGTCGATTCGGGCGCGGACGCGGTGGTGGTCAAGCCGCTCACGGTGGAGACGCTGTTCGAGTCCGTATCCTCGCTGGTGAAGGGCCGCAAGCAGTTCGTGGTGACGCACGACTATGTCGGTCCGACGCGGCGCGCCACGGTGCGCCCCGGCGACACCACGATCGCCGTGCAGGACCCGCCGAATTCGCTGCGCTGCCGGTTGGTATACAACATGTCCGACCAGGAAGTGAAAACCCTGGTCAACCAGGCCGCCACCCGCCTGCTCGAGGATCAGTTCGACGCGGTGGCGAAGGAGATCGACCGTCTGGTCACCTATATCGCGGAACACGAGGTGCTCGGCGCCGACGAGCAGGCGGTGCAGGACTGTTTCGAGCGGCTTGACCGGCTGGCGCAGAATTTGCGCCGGCGCCATTCGGGAACCGCGTCGCAGCCGGTGGCCGACCTCGCCTCGATGCTCAACGTGCTCGGCCAGCGCGCCGGGGTGAAGGCGCGGGGCACGCGCACGGTCGAAATCGAGCTGCTCGTCAACGTCAATCTGGCGATCCGCCGCGCGCTGTCGGTCGAGCACACTTCCTCCGGCGCGATCAGCCAGATCAACGCGATGATCTCGCGCTTCACCGAGAAGAAGAGCTGAGCGCTCGGCGCGCCGCTTCAACCGTTCTGGCGCGGACCGCTCTGCTGGCCGCCGCCGCCGCGCTGCTCTACTGGCTTACCCTCCCGCCCGACGCCGTGGCGGTCGACCGCGGTTGCGCGCCGGTCGACGTGCAGGCCTCCCTGAGCGCGTTCATCTACCGGTCGCATTTCTGGCGCGGACAACTCAAGGCGATCGCCGCCGAGATCCAGCAGCTTCAGGACTTGCCCGCCGCCGTCGAGCGCGCGCGCGAGGAGGCGCGCACCACGATGACTCCGATCGAGCAGCGCATGTCGCGTCTGTCCGAGCAGGAGGGATCGACCCCGGCCGAGCGCGAGCGCATCGAGCGCGACCAGGAGAACGCGCGCCTCAGCCGCATCGCCCTGCTCGCGCGCTGCGAGCAGGAGATCGCCGGCCGGATCGCGCGCTAGCCGCGCTCAGAAATTCTCCACCCAGGGCCGCAGCTCGATTTCCCAGCTCCAGGTACTGCGCGGCTGGCGGTGCAGCGCGAGATAGGTTCGCGCGATGGCGGCCGGGTCGAGCAGCCCGTCCGCCCCGCGGGAGGCGCGCGGATCGTCGCCGCCGCGCGCGATGCCGCCGTCGATCACGAAATGGCCGATATGGATGCCCTTGGGATGCAGCTCGCGCGCCATGCTTTGCGCCAGCCCGCGCAGCGCGAACTTGCCCATCGCGAAGGGAGCGGACTGGGCGTAGCCTTTCACGCTGGCCGAGGCGCCGGTGAACAGGATGCTGCCCGTTCCCCTCGGCAGCATGCGGCGCGCGGCCTCCTGGCCGACCAGGAAGCCGCCGAAGGCCGACACTTGCAGCGATTTCTCGACTTCCGCCGGATCGAGATCGACCAGCGGTCCGCGGGTGCGATAGCTGGCGTTGAACACGACAAGGTCGGGCACGCCGAGCTCGGCCACGACGCGCTCGAACAGCGCCGTCACCTGGTCGTGGTGCACCGCATCGGCGGCGAAGGCACGCGCGCCGGTCTCGGCGCAGAGCGGCGCGAGCTTGGCCGCGTCCCGCGCGGCGAGCGCGACCGACATGCCATCCTTGGCGCACAGCCGCGCCAGCGCCGCGCTGAGCCCGCTGCCCGCGCCGACGATCAGGGCAATCTCCTTGGCCATCCCCTACCCTCCCGGTTTCGGTGCGGTCCGCGCGCGCACCTTGGGTCATGACAGTTCTTTCCCGCCTCGCGCGCAAGCCTGGGCGCGGCGGCCCGGGCTGGAGTACGGTCGGGCCCATGTGGCTCGACAGGCTGCAAGCCCGGCTCGCTTCGGCGCCCAACCGCATCGCGCTGTCCTCGGCGCTGCGCGGCACCATCGCGACCGCGGCGCCGCTCGCCGTGCTGCCCGCCTTCGGCGTCGGCGATGCCGCCCATTTCGCGGTGATCGGCGCGCTCAACGCCTCCTTCGTCGATGCCGGCGGGGCCTACGGCTACCGGCTCGCGGCGATGGCCGCGAACTCCGTGCTCGGGCCGGCGACGATGCTGCTCGGCGGCGAGGTGCGCGATACTTGGTGGCTGGCCGCACCGCTAATGTTCGGCCTGGCCTTCGCCGGCGGTCTCGCGCGCACGCTGGGCCCGGCCGGAATTCCGCTCGGCCTCAACGTGGCGATCGCGTTCCTGATCGGCGTGCAGCTGCCGCCCGCCCCGTTCGCCGATCGGCTCGGCTGGACGGCGGGATTTCTCGGCGGGGGCATCTGGACGATCTGCGTCGCGCTGGCGTTCTGGCAGCTCCGCCCGTATCGGCGCATGGAGCAGGAGGTGGCCTCGGTATGGGAAGCGGTTGCCGGCGTGATCGACGAGGCCTGCCCGACGACCGACGAGGCGCGTGGCGTCGTCGCCCGCCGCCGGCACGAGCGGCGCCTCGTCTCCGCCCACTACGCGATGCGCGACGCGATCGAGCGGTCGCGGCTGGTGCTCGGCGAGACGCGGGCCGAGCTGACGGGTCCGGGCACCATCCTCTCGCGCCTGCTGGTGCTGTGGCGCGCCGCCTCGCGCATCGGCGCCGCGGTGGTCGCGCTCGACCAGCTGGCCGATTCCGTCGAGGAGCCCGACAGCCCGGGGCGCGCGAGCTTGGTGGCCGCGCTGCGGGCGCTCGCCGCCGCCTGCCGCTCGATCGAGGCCTTGCTGCTGCACACGCGCGGCGCGATCGATTTCACACCGGTACGCGGGCGCCTCGACGAGCTTACCCGCATCGCCGCCGGCGCGCGCGCCGCCGGAGCGGCATCGGCCGGGCTGCTCGACGCCCAGGTCATGGCGCTGGCCCAGGCGGTGCGCCACCTCGACAATGCCGAGGAGATGGCGCGGGCGATCTACGGCGCGCACCCGTCCGCTCCCGGCATGCGCCGGCCGCTGCTGCACGTCCCGCCGCTCGCCGGCTCCGGCATCCTCCCCGCGCTCGCTTCGGTGCGGACGCAGTTGACCTTCCGCTCGCCGATCTTCCGCCACGCGTTGCGCGCGGCGGTCGTCACCGCGCTGGGCACCGCCGCCATCACGCGCTGGTCGATCCCGCATGGATTTTGGCTGCCCATGACCGCGCTGGTGATCCTCCAGCCCGACTATTCGGGCACCATGTCCCGCGCGTTGCAGCGCACCGGGGGCACGCTGGCCGGGGCCGTGCTCGCCGCCGCCCTGCTCGCCGCCGCGCCCGGCACCCTGGCCTACGATCTGGCCTTGGTGGTGCTGCTGTTCGGAACCTTCCTGGTGCTGCGCCGCCGCTACGCGGTGGCGATGATATTCCTCACCCCGCTGATCATCCTGCTGCTGGCGGGCGACGCGTCCGAATCCTGGAGCGACCTCGAATACCGCATCGTCGACACGCTGGTCGGCGCCGCGCTGGCGATCGGCGCGAGCTATCTTCTGTGGCCGCTGTGGGAGCGCGTCCAGCTCGACGAGCGCATGGCTCGCGCGCTGAAGGCGGACGCGGCCTACATCGCGGCGGTGCTCGGCTCGCTCGCCGGCGACGAAGCGGGGCCGCGCGGCATTCCCGATCTGCGCCGCGACGCCGAGATCGCCGCGGTGCAGGCGCAGGCCGCGTTCCAGCGCATGCTGGCGGAGCCGCGCCACCAGCGCGCGCGCATCTCGCGCTTCTTCAGCGCCGAGGTCTATGTCCAGCGCCTGACCCGGCACGCGATCGCGCTGGCGCTCGCCGCCCAGTCCGCCCCGCCAGGCCTGCCGGCCGACTCTGTCCGCGCGTTGCGGCAAGGTCTGGAATCGACGCTGGGCGACATCGCCGCCGCGCTCGCCGGACAGCGCGCGCCCGAGCCGCTTGCCGCGTTCTACGAGCCCCTCGAGCGCCTGCGCGTGGCGCTGGCGGCGCGCGGCGAGGGGGCGGCGGCGGCGCTATCCCTGCTTCTGGGCCAGATCGTCAGCGACACCACCAGCCTGCACCTGGCCGCCGCGTCGAAATGATCCGGTGCCCGATCCGGGCTAGGATCGCGGCCTGGAAATTGAACGGGACTACCCATGCGGCAGCACAAGTTCGGCAAGGCGGAGGTGCCGGCCATCGGCCAGGGCACGTGGAACATGGAGCGGGACGGCCGCGCCGAGGCGCTCGGCGCGATCCGGCGCGGCATCGACCTCGGCATGACGCACATCGATACGGCCGAAATGTACGGATCGGGCCGGGTCGAGGAATTGCTGGGCGAGGCCATCGCCGGGCGCCGCGACCGCGTGTTCCTGGTCTCCAAGGTGCTGCCCGGTAATGCTTCGCGCAAGGGTACCATCGCCGCGTGCGAGCGCTCGCTCAAGCGGCTGCGCACCGACCGGCTCGATTGCTACCTGTTGCACTGGCCGGGCAGTCATCCGCTGGCCGACACCATCGCGGCCTTCGAGCAGCTCAAGGCGGAGGGGAAGATTCTCGCCTGGGGCGTGTCGAACTTCGACAGCGGGGAATTGGACGCCGCGCTGCGCATCGCCGGGCGCGGGCGCATCGCCTGCAACCAGGTGCTCTATCACCTGGGCGAGCGCTCGATCGAGCATGCGGTGCTGCCATGGTGCGAGCGCGAGGGCGTGGCGGTGGTTGCCTACAGCCCCTACGGCTCGGGCAATTTTCCCGCCGCCGGATCGGCCGGCGGCAAGACGCTGGCGTGCATCGCCGCGGCCCACAAGGCGACCGCGCGGCAGGTGGCGCTTGCCTTCCTCGCGCGCAAACCCTCGCTGCTCGCGATCCCCAAGGCGTCGGCGATGGCGCATGTGGAGGAGAACGCGGGCGCGGACAAGGCCGCCCTGACCGAGGCCGACATCGCCGCCATCGACGCGGCGTTTCCGCGCGGCGGACGTCGGCCGCTGCCGATGATCTAGCCCTCGGCCGTTGCCGCCTCGCGCGCGAGCAGCGCCCGCTTGCGCGCCAGCCCCCAGCGATAGCCGCGCAGTTTCCCGTCGCCGTCCACCGCCCGGTGGCAGGGGATGGCGACGGCCAGCGGATTGGAAGCGCAGGCGCGCGCTACCGCGCGGGCCGAGCCCGGAGCGCCGATGCGGGTGGCCAGTTCGCCGTAGCTCGCCGTCTTGCCCGGCGCGATCTTGGCGAGCGCTCGCCAGACGCGTTGCTGGAAGGCGGTGCCGCGTATGTCGAGCGGCAAATCGGCCCCGGCCGCCGGTTGCTCGATCAGCGCGGCGACGCGGGCGACCAGATCGGCGAAGCCCGCGTCCTGCCCGACCAGCTCGGCCTTGGGGAACCGCTCGGCCACGCGTGCATCGAGCGCCTCCGCCCGGTCGCCGAGCTCGATCATGCACAGGCCGCGTTCGGTGGCGGCGACCAGGAGACGACCCAGACTGGTCTTCACCACCGCGTGGCGGATGCTCTCGCCCGCACCCCCGGTGCGATAGCGGGCGGGCGCCATGCCGAGCAAGCCGTCGGCGCCTTCGTACAGCCGGCTCGACGAGCCGAAGCCCGAATCGTACATCGCCTCGGTGACCGTGCCGGCGGCGCGCAGGCCGCCGCGCAGCCGGCGCGCGCGCACGGCCGCGGCATATTCCTTCGGCGTCATGCCGAGAGCGAGTTTGAAGCGATGATGGAACTGGCGCGGGGAAAGCCCCGCCGCCTGGGCCAGCTCGGTCAGCCCTGGGGCGCGTTCGGCCTCCTCGATGCTTCGGCACGCTCGCGCGATCCAAGCCTCGACTTCCCCGGCGCGGTCGGGCCGACAACGCCGGCAGGCGCGGTAGCCGGCCGTGCGCGCTTCCGCGCCGGTGGCGAAGAAGGTCACGTTCTCGCGGCGGGGCCGTTTCGACGGACAGTCGGGCCGGCAATAAACGCCGGTGGTCGCCACCGCGTAGACGAAGCGGCCGACGGCGGACGCATCGCGGGCGGCAACCATCGCCCAGCGGGCGGCGTCGGTGAGATCGGATCGAATCGCGTTCATGTGGCGCACTCCCCAGTTTAGGCCCGCGAGGCGACTTTGCGCAGCCAGGCGAACGGCCGTCCGTCGATGGCGGCGAGACCGGCCGCGATCACCGCCATGCCGGCGAAGTGACGCAGCTCGAGCCGTTCGCCCAGCACCAGCGCGCCGAGCAGGATCGCGCTCACCGGGTTGAGCACGGTCACCAGCAGGATGTTGGTCGACCCCGCGCTGGCGAGGATGCGGAAATAGATCACGTAGGCGAGCGCGGTGCTGATCAGCGCGAGGGCGAGCACCGCGCCGATGACCGTCCAATCCGGCCGCAGCGCGAGCGCGCTTGGATCGAGGGCGAGCACGAGCGGAACCATCACCGCCGTCGAGGCGGTGAGCTGGCCGCAGGCGGTCACCAGCGGCGGATAGGCGCGCAGCCGCAGCCTTCCGTAGACGCCCGCGAATCCGTAGGCGAGCGCCCCCGCCAGGCAGGCAAGCTCCGCCATCCCGTCCCCCGCCAGTCCGCCGGACAGCGCCGGGCCGAGAAGGACCGCGACGCCGCCCAAGCCCAGCAGCACGCCCGCGAGCCGCATGGGGGTCAGCCGCTCCTCCTGGGTGAACAGATGCGCGAGCACCACGCCGAACAAGGGCGTGGTCGCGTTCAGGATCGAGGCCAGGCCGCTGTCGATGCGCGTCTGCGCCCAGAAGATCAGGCTGAAGGGGATCAGATTGTTGAGCAGGCCCATGGCCAGGAAGCGACGCCAGGCAACCGCCTCCCACGGCATCGCGTGACCGGCCAAGCGCACGACCAGGTTGAGGGTCGCCGCGGCGATGAGGACGCGGAGCGCGACCAGGACCAGCGGCGGCAGCTCGCCCACCGCCACCTTGCCGAAGAAGAAGGACCCGCCCCACAGGATGGCGAGCGCGATCAGCAGCGCCCACTCGATCGCTCCCATGGTCGGATTTCGACGCTCAGCCATGCCGCCGCTCCACGTTCCGCCGCCAAATATGGCGCGGGCGCGGGCGGCGCGCACTCCGGTTCGTGCGGCCAAATCGCCGCGCCCGGAAGGGATGGAGGAAAGGGGCCTTGCCGCGACCCCGGGCGGTCAGTGCTTGCGGGTGAAGCTCGCGATCGTCTCGGCGATGTCCTTCATCACCTCGATCGAATTGCGCTCGACCGAGAGGGCGCGGCGGATCGCCGAACCGAGCCGGTCGAGAAGCTGCACCTCGACGGTCGCCATGCCCGGCTCCGCCTGCAAGATGCGTTGCGTGAGCGCGATCAGCATGGTGGCCAAGTCGGCGACCCGTTCGGAGGGCGTGCCGCGCGCGCGCTTGCGCAGATCCTCGCCCACCACCTGAAGCCGGTGGAGGCTGCCGCGCACGTCCTGCTCGTCCTCATGGGTGCCGCCGGAAACGCCGTAGGCCTCGACCACGCGGTGCGACAGGATGTCGATCTCGATGCCGCAGGATTCCAGCTGCTTGTTGTCGAGCGTCCTGACCGCGGTATCGACGACGCGCTGCAGCTCCGCGTCGGAATAGCCGTCGACCGCGCGGCTGCGCAGCGTGTTGGGAACCTGGATCAGCTCGTTCGGCGGCTCGTTCGGCCGCCGGGCCAGGCGGCGGGTCGGCCCCACATAGTCGTAGGAGACGACGAACGGCTTGCGGTTATGGACGAAGGTGCCGATGCTCTCGAACAGGCGATCGATCGAGATCGGCTTGCGGATCAGGTCGTCCACCCCGGCGCTGATCAAGCGGCGGACCGTTTCGACCGCCGAATCCTTCACCGTGGCGATGATGATGACGAAGGGGTTCTTGCCGAGCGCCTTGCGGCGGATGCGCTGCATGACCTCGACGAAGTCGGCGCCCAGCATGTCGTAGTCGTAGACCAGCATGTCCACGATCTCGGCATCGAGCGTGTCGTAGAGGCGCTGCGAGCCGACGCAGGTGGTCACGCCGCGGATGCCGCGCGAGGCCAGCGCGCCTTTGATGGTCTGGGAAATATCCGGATTGGCGTCGCCGACGACGAGTTTGATGTTGTCCAGTTTTGGACGGCCACCCTTGCTCTGCGCCGCAAAGCTCCCCGCTAGGGCCATATACCCTCGCTCCGACCCAAGGTCGATTTCGTAATACAAATGCGCGACCCACCCTCGCGCGGGCGATTTTCTACAGCAGGTAACAAAAAAAATCCATGAAAAATGAAGGTCTAATGACCACAGCCGCAAGTCGTTGAAATCCGTCACGAATTTGCCGCAGTGCGGGATACCGTCGGCTCGCCGCGGCTCGATTCCGGCCGTGTCGGGCCGGAATAAACGCGGCGTGGCCCTGGTAGCTGAGCGTATAAGGTGGGTACCGGAGGAGTGACTCCCGGCCGGCCAGAATGGATGAGAGACGGCGCCGCTTCGAAGCGCTGATGCTGCCGCACCTCGACGCGGCCTATAACCTCGCCCGGTGGCTGACGCGGAACGTCCATGACGCCGACGACATCGTGCAGGATGCCTATCTGCGCGCCTATCGATCCTTCGACGGCTTTCGCGGCGAGGATGCCAAGCCGTGGCTGCTGGCGATCGTGCGCAACTGCCACCGCAGCGCGCGGGAACGGGCCCGCGCGATGATCGCGGTGCCGCTCGCCGCCGACGACGGAACCGGGCCGGACAGGGACGAGGCGGCGGGCTGGCCGGCGTCCGCCGTCGAGGATCCGGAGGCGCAGGCCATGCGGACCGACGCCGCGCGGGCGCTCGCCGGGCTGCTCGCGGCGCTGCCCGAGACCTATCGCGAGGTGCTGGTGCTGCGCGAGTTCGAGGAACTGTCGTACCGCGAGATCGCGAGCATCATCGACTCGCCGATCGGCACGGTGATGTCGCGCCTGGCGCGCGCGCGCGCGATGCTGCGCGAGCACTGGCTGGCCGCGCATGGGGACGGGACCTAGATGGCCTGCGATCGCGAACATCTCGTCCACGCCTATCTCGACGGCGAACTCGACACCGCCGCCGCGCTCGAGTTCGAACGCCACCTCGCCTCCTGCCCGACCTGCTCCCCGCTGCTAGCCGCGTTGCGCCAACTACGCGCCGCGCTGGCGAAGGATCACTTCTATCGGCGCCCGCCCGCCGGCCTGCGCGGCGAGGTGCTGCGCCGGCTGGACCGCGAAGATGTCGAAACGGCGCGCGCGCGGCGATCGGAAGTCGGCGTCTGGCGCCGGCTGGGCGAGGCCCTGGCGCGCCGCCGCGAATGGCTGGCCGGCGCCGCCACCGGCTTCGTGCTCGCATCGCTCGCGGCCGCGCTGCTGTTCGCGCTGATGCTGCCCGGCCGCGACGAGCGTCTCGCGCAGAGCCTGATCGACGCGCAGCTTCGCTCGCTGCGCTCCGATCATCTGGTCGATCTCGCGTCTTCCGACCGGCACCAGATCGCGCCCTGGATGGCGGCGCAGGCCGACGTCGCCCCTCCGATCTCCGACTTCGCCGACCGGGGCTATGCCTTGATCGGCGGGCGCATCGACTTCGTCGAGACCCGCCGCGTGGGCGTGCTCGTCTATCGGCACGGCGCGCACGTGATCAACCTGTTCGTCTGGCAGTTCTACGACCAGGCGCCGACCGCCGCGATGGCGCGCGACGGCTATCGGATGCAGGTCTGGCAGGCGCAGAACCTGGTGTTCTGCGCGGTCACCGACGCCCCGGAACCGGAACTCGACGCCTTCGTATCCCTGGTCCGCGGCCGGCTGGATTAGCCGGCGGAATAAATCTCGCGCTCGCCCGGTATGGACGGGTGACGAGCAACTGCGTCGCGGAAGGGGTTTCGTTTGGGCGCTCGCATCGAGCAGGACGGAAGCGGCGGCCGGTCCGCGTCGGATTTCGACGCGCGGCCCACCTTGGCCGCCGAGATGCTCGGCCGCCGCCTCGCCGCCCATGACGGGCTCGCCGGCGCCGACCGGCTGGGAATCTCGTCCGCGACTTGGGAAGGCTCGCGTGCCCCATCGGCGCGCGAGCGCGGGATCATCGTGGCCAAGCCACGATCCTGAGGCCCCCGGGGGCGCGGCCGTCACGCGTTCGGAACCTTCGGTTCCGGGCGCACCGTCCGCCACGAGGCGGAAGGGACGGCCGCGCCTTCCGCGGCATTGGCGAGCGCCGCCAAAGCGTTGCAGCGATCCGGCTTTGTCACTCAAGCGTCATGTGACTTTCGGCCGTGCCCACGGAATAGTCTGCGCTGCGCCGAACGGCCTCGCCCGCGCGAGCCCGTTGCGGGTCCGTCTTCGCATCCGAGGGGAGTGGCATGAGCACGGAAGCAGCTGTAGCGGTATCGCGCCATGTGCAGGTTCCGCAGTGGACGCAGAAGATCGGACTGATCCTCTTCGGCATCGTCATCTTCGCCGGCGGCGTGTACGCCGGCTCGGAGCTGGTCTCCGATCTGTCCGAGGTGAAGGAGGCGAGCTGGCTGCCCTTCCTGCTGCTCGGCGTGGCGCTGCTGATCGCGCTCGGCTTCGAATTCGTCAACGGGTTCCACGACACGGCCAACGCCGTCGCCACGGTGATCTATACCCATTCGCTGCCGGCCTATATCGCGGTGGTGTGGTCGGGCCTGTTCAATTTCCTCGGCGTGCTGACCTCGACCGGCGCGGTGGCCTTCGGCATCATCTCGCTGCTGCCGGTGGAACTGATCCTGCAAGTCGGCAGCTCGGCCGGATTCGCCATGGTGTTCGCCCTGCTGATCGCGGCGATCATCTGGAACCTGGGCACCTGGTATTTCGGCCTGCCCTCGTCGAGTTCGCACACGCTGATCGGCTCGATCATCGGGGTCGGCCTGATGAACCAGATCATGGGCGGGCCGAACGGCACCTCGGGCGTGGACTGGAGCCAGGCCGCGGGTATCGGCCGGTCGCTCGCCTTCTCGCCGGTGGTCGGCTTCGTCGTCTCCGCCGTGCTGCTGCTGCTGATGAAGGCGCTGGTGCGGATTCCGAAGCTCTACAAGGCGCCCGAGGGCGCCGCCCCGCCGCCGTGGTGGATCCGCGGCCTGCTGATCTTGACCTGCACGGGCGTGAGCTTCGCGCACGGATCGAACGACGGGCAGAAGGGCATGGGCCTGATCATGCTGATCCTGATCGGCACGGTGCCGACCGCCTACGCGCTCAACCACGCCATCGGCCATGACCAGATCGAGGTGTTCGCCTCGACCACCGCCCGCGCGGAGGCCGCGTTGAAGGCGCATGGCGGCGACGGCACCGTGGCGGACGCGCGCGCGGTGCTGACCGAGACGATGAAGAACCGCACCGTCACCACGGACACGCTGCCGGCTCTGCGCCAGATGATGGCGGACATCGCGACCAACGTTTCGTCCTATGGCTCGCTCGCCCAGGTTCCGTTCGACAAGACGACCAACGTGCGCAATCAGATGTACCTGGTCAGCGAGAGCCTCAACCTGCTCAAGAAGCAGGACAAGCTCGGCGATTTCAGCGCGCCCGAGAAGAACGATCTCGGCCAGTACAAGAAGGCGATCGACGGCGCCACCAAGTTCATCCCCACCTGGGTGAAGGTCGCGGTGGCGATCGCGCTCGGGCTCGGCACCATGGTGGGCTGGAAGCGCATCGTGGTCACCGTCGGCGAGAAGATCGGCAAGAGCCACCTGACCTACGCGCAGGGCGCGTCGGCCGAGCTGGTCGCCATGGCCACCATCGGCGCGGCGGACGCCTTCGGCCTGCCGGTGAGCACCACCCACGTCCTGTCTTCGGGCGTGGCCGGCACGATGGCGGCCAACCGCTCGGGCCTGCAATGGGACACGGTGCGCAATCTGATCCTCGCCTGGGTGCTGACCCTGCCGATCTCGATCGTGCTCTCGGGCATTCTGTTCTGGGTCTTCCGCCAGCTCTTCTGAAGCTTCTCCGGCGCGAAGACGGCGAAGGAACGGGCCTCGTGCCCGCCCCCTCTGCTTCCGGGACGCACGCAGGCGGACCGGCCGCTACGCCCAGAGCAGGACGAGGCCCAGCGCGGCGGGCGCGGTCTGGATGACGACGATGCGCCGGTTGCCGGTGGTGAGCGTGCCGACCGCGCCGGCGATGGCCACGCAAGCCAGGAAGAAGGTGAGCACCGGGCGTGCCATCGCGGGCTCGCCCAGCAATCCC
>JASHSH010000459.1 GCA_030040955.1 Rhodospirillales bacterium | reverse complement strand
TCAATCGGATGATGTACGGCGACGCGCCCGGCTGCACGATCCTGCCCGCCGGCTTCAACTGGCTGTGCCACGCGGCGGCGCCGATGGCGAGCGCGGACGGGTCCCGGCTGCTCGATCCTTCCCTCCCACACCCGCCGCTCGCCGCCGTGCATATGACGCTGTGGTCCAAGCGCGGCAAGCCCGAACTCGCCACGCCGAAGGGCGGACGCATCCGCCGCCCGCTCACCTACGAAGCCGAGCCGTTGCCCGGCGAGGGCAAGTCGTTGCCGGATTTCGCAATCAAGAGCTTGGACGCCGGGAGAAGCTAGCCCTTCTCGGCCTCCGCCGAGATCACCACCACCGCCTGGGCGAGCGGATAGTCGTCGGTCATGGTGAGATCGATGCGGGCCCTGGTTCCCGCCGGCAGCAGGCGCGCGAGCTGCGCGGCCGCGCCGCCCGCCAGCCTCAGCGTCGGCTGGCCGGAGGGCAGGTTCACCACGCCGAGATCGCGCCAGAACACGCCCCGGCGAAACCCGGTGCCGAGGGCCTTGGCGCAGGCCTCCTTGGCGGCGAAGCGCTTGGCATAGGTAGCGGCGCGCACGCGCGGATTGGCGGCGCGGCGCTCGGCGCGGCGGCGCTCATCCGCGGTGAAGATGCGCGCGAGGAAGCGCTCGCCGAACCGCTCCAGGGTCTTCTCGATGCGCCGGATGTCGACCAGATCGGAGCCGAGGCCGAGAATCATGCCGGCCGTTCGCCCAGCGCGTCGGCGCGGGCCCGGTCCATCAGCGCGCGCATGCGCCGGATCGCACTGTCGAGCCCGGTGAAGATCGCCTCGCCGATCAGGAAATGGCCGATATTCAGCTCGGCGACGTTGGGGATCGCAGCGATCGGCCCCACCGTGTCGAAGGTAAGCCCGTGACCCGCGTGGCATTCGATTCCCAGCGCGCCGGCGTGCGCGGCGGCCGTTTCGATGCGGGCGAGCTCGCGGGCGCGCGCGGCACGCTCCGCCTCGCAATAGGCGCCGGTATGCAGCTCGACCACGGGCGCGCCGATCGCGCGGGCGGCGTCGAGCTGGCGCGCATCGGGCTCGATGAACAGCGAGACCCGCACGCCCGCCTCGCCCAGCGCATGGACCATCGGGCGCAGGCGCTCGCGCGCACCCGCCACATCGAGTCCGCCCTCGGTGGTGCGCTCCTCGCGCCGTTCGGGCACGATGCAGGCCGCGTGCGGCCGGTGGCGCAGCGCGATATCGAGCATTTCCCGCGTCGCCGCCATCTCCAGGTTCAGCGGGATATCGATCGCCGCCATCAGCCGGTCGATGTCGCCGTCCGAGATGTGCCGGCGATCCTCTCGCAGATGCGCGGTGATGCCGTCGGCGCCGGCCTGGGCAGCGAGCTTGGCCGCGCGCACCGGGTCGGGCAGCTGGCCCCCGCGCGCGTTCCGGATGGTGGCCACATGGTCGATATTGACGCCGAGCCGAAGCCGCATCGGGGAGTCTCTCCGCTGGTCAGTTGCGCGCGCGTTCGACCGAATTGATCGCGGGCGTGGCCCGCAACGCGGCGATGATGTTGGTCAGGTGCTTCACGTCACGCACCTCGATGTCGAGCAGCATCTCGAAATAGTCGGCGTTGCGGTTGGTGATCTTCAGATTGGTGATGTTGCCCTGGTTCTTGGCCACCACGGTGGACAGATTGCCGAGGCTGCCCGGCTCGTTCACCACCACCAGGTTCACCCGCCCGAGATGGACCTTGTCCGGGTCACTCTCGTTCTCGGACCAGGACAGATCGAGCCAGCGCTCCGGGGTCTCGCTGAACTGTTCGAGCTGATCGCAGTCGATAGTGTGGATGGTCACGCCCTTGCCGGTGGTGACGATGCCGACGATCCGGTCGCCCGGCAACGGATGGCAGCAGGCGGCGAAATGCATCGCCATGCCCGGGATCAGGCCGCGGATCGAGACCGCGTTGCCGGCCGGCTTCTTCCGCGCGCGCTTGAGCGCGACGACATTGTCGGCGGTGGGCCGGTTCTTCAGTTCGGGATAGATGGCGACGACGACGTCGCGGCCGTTCAGGTTGCCCTCGCCGACGGTGACCACCAGGTCCTCGACCGAATCCTGCTTGAAGATCTTCAGCACGCCTTCCAGCGCCTTCTCGGCATACTCGTAGCCCTCCTGCCGAAAGGCGCGAATTAGGATGCCGCGGCCGAGTTCGAGATACTGTCCGCGCTGCTGCTGGCGCACGAAGCGGCGAATGCGGGCGCGGGCCTTGGCGGTGACCACGAACCGCTCCCAGGTCGGGCTCGGCGTCTGCGCCTTCGAGGTCACGATCTCGACTTGGTCGCCGTTATTGAGCGGCGTGCGCAGCGGCATGATGCGGCCGTTGATCTTGGCGCCGACGCAGGTATCGCCCACCTTCGAATGCACCGCATAGGCGAAGTCGACCGGGCAGGCGCCGCGCGGCAGCGCGATCAGGTCGCCCTTCGGCGTGAAGCAGAACACCTGGTCCTGGTACATTTCGAGCTTGGTGTGCTCGAGGAACTCCTCGGGATTGGAGGCGTGCTCGAGCACGTCGAGCATCTCCTGCAACCAGCGGAACTGCTTGCCGTCGGCGGGGCGATGCCCCTGCTTGTAGGTCCAGTGCGCGGCGACGCCGAACTGCGCGACCTCGTGCATCTCGCGGGTGCGGATCTGGATTTCGATGCGGTGGCTGGCGGGGCCGAACACGCCGGTGTGCAGGCTGCGATAGCCGTTCGGCTTGGGCGTCGAGATGTAGTCCTTGAAGCGGTTCGGCACCATCGGATAGCGGCTGTGGATCACGCCGAGCGCGTGGTAGCACTCCTCGATCGAATCGACGACGATGCGGAACGCCATGATGTCGGACAGCTGCTCGAAGCCGACATTCTTGACCTGCATCTTGCGCCAGATCGAATAGGGCGACTTCTCGCGGCCCGACACCTCGGCGGCAAGGCCGGCCTCGCGCAGGGTGCGGCCCAGCTCGTCGAGGATGCGTTTGATCAGGCCGCCTCCCTTCTCGCGCAGGAAATTGAGCCGGGCGACGAGGGAATCGCGCGCGTCCGTATGCAGCTCGGCGAAGGCCAGATCTTCGAGCTCGTTCTTGATCTCGGAAATGCCGATGCGCTCGGCCAGCGGCGCGTAGATTTCCATCGTCTCGAGCGCGATGCGCCGGCGCTTGTCCGCATCCTGGATGTGATGCAGCGTGCGCATGTTGTGCAGCCGGTCGGCGAGCTTGACCAGGAGGACGCGCAAATCCTCGCTCATGGCGAGGACCAGCTTGCGGAAGTTCTCCGCCTGCTTGTTGCGGTCGGATTGCAGCTCGATGCGCGAAAGCTTGGTCACGCCATCGACCAGATGCGCCACCTCCTCGCCGAACAGCCGCTCGATGTCGGCGTAGGTCGCGCTGGTGTCCTCGATCGTGTCGTGCAGCAGCGCGGTGATGATCGAGGCGCTGTCGAGACGGTAGCGGGTGAGGATGCCGGCCACCTCGATCGGATGCGAGAAATAGGGGTCGCCCGAGGCGCGGCGCTGCGCCCCGTGCTGCTTCATCGCGTAGACATATGCGCGGTTGATCGCGTCCTCGTCGGCCGCCGGGTCGTAGGACTTGACCCGCTCCACCAGTTCGAACTGGCGCATCATGGCCGGCTATCCACCGGCGCCCGGGGGCGGGCCGGGCGGCCCAACGAGGTCACTCCTTGGGAAGGTCGCCGGCTTCCGCCTCCAGATCGGCGCCTTCCTCGTCGATCGACATGCCGCTGTCGGTCAGCTCGTTCTCGTCGACGGGCGCGACCGAGCCGACTTCGAGTTCGCGGCTGGCAAGGACGTCGATCTCGTCCTCTTCCGGCTCCTCCGGTTCGACATGCTTTTGCAGGCTCTGGATCAGACCGTTTTGCAACCCGTCCAGCGGCACCGTGGACTCGGCGATCTCGCGCAGCGCCACGACCGGGTTCTTGTCGTTGTCGCGCTCGATGGTGATTTCTGCGCCGGAGGATACGTCGCGCGCCCGCTGCGCCGCCAGAAGAACGAGCTCGAACCGATTGGGAACCTTGGTAACGCAATCCTCGACGGTGACCCGTGCCATGCCGCAACTCTCCTCGCCAACGGCGTGAACTTCCACGATATATACGGCCGGCCGGGGAGAAAACAAGGATTTCGAACGAAAGTCAGACAATCGCGTGACAATCGGGGATAGAGAAGGTTGCGGCCTCGCTAGCACGGGTGGTAGGAGCTATCGGCGGCGAGAAGGTCGGCCCGGATGCGAAAATTGCGA
>JASHSH010000458.1 GCA_030040955.1 Rhodospirillales bacterium | reverse complement strand
AAGACCCGCGCGGTGGTCAATTCGCACTATCAGCCGACCGGCGCCTTCGTGCTCGACGGCGACGCGCGGTTCGACATCTCCGGCATCCGCCGCGCGATCGACGGCGCGCTCGGCGGCGCGGGCTACGATTTCGTCGAGGCGACCGCGATCGCCTGCGCCCTGATGGGCGATGCGATCGCCACCAACCTGTTCCTGCTCGGTTATGCGTTCCAGAAGGGGCTGGTGCCGCTCGGCCTGGCGGCCATCGAGCGCGCGATCGTGCTGAACGGGGTCTCGGTGGCGATGAACCGGCGCGCCTTTGCCTGGGGACGGCGCGCGGCGCACGATCTCGCCGGCGTGACCGCGCTCGCCCATCCGCGCGAACTCGAAGGGACGAAGACGGACGAGGAGCTGGCAGCGATCGTCGCGCGCCGGAGCGAATTCCTGACCGAATATCAGGACGCGGCCTATGCCAGGCGTTACCGCGATTTCGTCGCCGGGATCGCGACCGCCGAGCGCGCGCGTACGGGCGGCGACGCGTTGGCGCGCGCGGTGGCACGCGGGCTGTTCCGCCTGATGGCCTACAAGGACGAATACGAGGTCGCGCGGCTTTACACCGACGGGAATTTCCGCGCGCGGCTGGCCGAGCAGTTCGAGGGCAGGCTGCGCGTCCGCGTCCATCTCGCGCCGCCCCTGTTCGCCGGACGCGATCCCGACACGGGATTTTTGCGCAAGCGCGAATACGGGCCTTGGATCTTCGCGGCCTTCGGCCTGCTCGCGCGGATGCGGCGGCTGCGCGGCACCGCGCTCGATCCGTTCGGCCATACCAGAGAGCGGCGGATGGAGCGGCGGCTGATCGGCGAATACGAGGCGGTGGCGCGCGAGCTCGCCGGGGCGGTGAGCGCGGAGACGCTGACGCTCGCCTGCGAGGTGGCGGGGCTGCCCGACAAGATGCGCGGCTTCGGCCATATCAAGGACGCCAACATCGAAGCCGCCAAGGCGGAGGAGGCGAAGCTGCTCGCCCGGTTCCGCGACCCCGCGCGGCGCATCGCGGCGGAGTGAGGGCGGCGGCGGAGAAAACGAGGGGCGGGGCATCGCGCCCCGCCCCCGAAACATTCCGGCCCTAGCGGTAGCCGGCCTTGATCAGCGCCTCGAGCGAGCCGATGGTCTTGGCGGTCACCGTGCTCACGCCGGTATTGGTGAAGGTGCCGGCGAGCCCGTATTTCTTGGTCAGCACGCATTGCTGCACGGGCAGGAAGCCCTGGTAGTAGAGCTCCTGGTCGAAGGTGACGCTGATATAGCCGCTCTTCAGCCCGTCGACGGTGGCCGGGGCCAGGTCGATGCCGCCGAAGGTGATCTCGCCCGGCTTCTTGCCGGCCTTCTGCAGCGCCTGCGGCATGATGCCGGTGACCTCGCCGTGCTGCGTGCCGATCGCCTTCAGGTCGGGATGGGCCTGGATGTAGGCGACCAAGGTCGGGACCGCGAGGGTGGCGTCGTGGTCCGCCTCGGCGGCGATCGGAACCTTGTCGACGTCGAGACCGGCCTTCTGCAGCGTGTCGAACACGCCCTGGTCGGACTGGCTGCGCTCGCCCTGGCCGAACAGCCCGTATTCGAGCGCCTTGTCGCCCTTCTTCAGCCCGCCGAACTCGATCATGCTCTTGGCGGTGACCACGCCGCCCTCGTAGACGATCGACCCGGCATAGCCGAAGCCCTTGCTCTGGTACTTGTCCATCAGCTTGGTCAGCGGCGCGTTGCCCGAGGTCACGATGATGCCCTGGGACTCGGCGTCGTCGACCAGCGGCGTGAACGCGTCGCCCGGATGGCCCATGATCTCGATGCAGGTCGGCTTGGCGGCCACCGCTTCCTTGAACTGGCTGAGCATCACCTCCGGCTGCCAGCCCGAATACTGCTCGGTGAGCTTGACGCCGAGCGCCTTGGCCGCGTCGCGCGCGCCGTTGGTGCGCGCGAGCACGGAGCCGGTGCCCGGATTGCCGCCTTCCTGGAAGTACATCGTGATCCCGGAGCCGAGCATGTCGTCGGCCGAGGCCGGCGCGGCGGCGTAAGCCGCCAGCAGGCAGAGGCCGATCGCCGTTGCCGTTGCGTATCTCATTTTTCTCCTCCCTTGCTGCTGAACGAACCCATGGAGTGTGCGGATGGGGAACCCTCGCGGCCCTCCGCCCGGCCGCGAAGCATGCGGAACAGCGCGGCCCGCCGGGCCGGCTGGTCCATGAGCATGTGGAAGACGAGGGCGGCGATGAACACGATGCCGACCACCGCGCGCACCCAGAAACCCTGCAAGCCGGTGGCGACCAGCCCGGCCTCGACCAGTCCGATGATGAACGAGCCGGCGACCGAGCCGACCACCGTGGCCTGGCCGCCGAACACCGAGGTGCCGCCGATGAACACGGCCGCCATCACTTCGAGCAGGTAGCCGCCGCCCTGGGTGTTGAAGAACTCCCGGTTCTCGAGCGTCAGCAGGACGGAGGCGAAGGCCGCGGCGACGCCCATCGCCACGAACAGCCGCACCTTCTCGCGCTCGACATCGACGCCGACCACGCGCGCCACCGCCGCGTTGTCGCCGATGAACAGCAGATGCTCGCCGAACCGGTGCCGGTTGAGGATGAGCCAGGTGAACGCGGCGAAGCCGAACGCCCACACCGCCTGCATCGGGAAATTCCCGACCCGCCCGACCAGCACATGCCAGACCGCGAACTGGTCGGCCTCGGTGAGCGAATAGGAAAGGCCGCCCGAGATCACCGTGGTGATGCCGCCCCAGAAGAACTGCATCGCCAGCGTGGCGATGATCGAAGGAATACCGAGCCGCGCGACCAGGATGCCGTTGACCCAGCCGACCAACGCGCCGCCGGCCAGCGCCGCGACCAGGCCGAGCCAGCCGGCCACCGGGGCAAGCGCGGTCTGGCCGAGCTCGTGCACGCAGTAGGCCAGCAGATAGCCGGAGAAGGCGACCACCGAGGGGAAGGACAGGTCGATCTCGCCGGCCGCGACCACCAGCGTCAGCCCGGCGCCGAGCACCAGGAGCGGCGGCACGTCGGACAGGAAGGCGAGATAGATGCGCGCGTTCAGGAACACGTGCGGCGCCGAGATCATGAAGACGACGATCAGCGCCGCCAGCACGGCGATGATCGGCAGCCCCTCGATGCGCCGATACCAGGCGGCGGATTCAGGCGGCCGTGCCACCGGCGCGCTCCTCGTGCAGCGAGATCATGTGCTCGGTGAGATCGTTGAGGCTCATCTGGCCGCGCGCGAAATCGCCGACCAGGCGGCCGCGGTCCATGATCACCAGGCGGTCGGCGACATCGTAGACATTGGCCAGATTGTGCTCGATGTAGATGCAGGCGCGGCCCGACTGCTTGATGGTTTCGACGAAGTGCAGCACCTTGCGCACCTCGCTCACCGCCAGCGCCACCGTCGGCTCGTCGAGCACGATCAGATCGGCCTCGAAATGCATGGCGCGGCCGATGGCGATGCCCTGGCGCTCGCCGCCGGAGAGATCGCGCACCGTCGAATCGACCGAGATGCCGGCGCCGCGCAAGCCGATGGCGGTGCGCAGCATGCGGTCCGCGATCGCCCGCTCCTCCTTGATCCGGATGAAGCCGAAACGGTCGGTGATCTGGCGGCCGACGAACATGTTGCGCCACAAGGGCTGCTTCTCGCCGAGCGATTTCTCCTGGTGCACGGTCTCGATGCGGAGCTCGTGCGCCATGCGCACCGAATAATCGTCGGGGTCGATCAGTCGGTCGCGCACCCAGATGCGCCCCGAGGTGGGACGCAGCACGCCCGACAGGACCTTGATCAGGGTCGATTTGCCGGCGCCGTTGTCGCCGATCAGGCCGACGATCTCGTTGCGGCCGACCGCGAAGTCGACCTGGGTGAGCGCGCGCACCATGCCGAAGGTCATGTCGAGCTTCTCGGTGCGCACGATGTAGCGGAAATCCGCCGCCGGCGCGGCCGGCGATCCGTTCACCGGCGCCTCGCCATGGGCGGACGGGCGGCGCGCGAGCGCCGTGGCCCTGCCGACATCTTCCCTCCCTCGACGCGGGCTTGCGCCCGGTTCCCGGCCCGAAGGCGCCGCTCTCCCGGCGGCTGCGCGGCGCGCGGCACGGGGCCGCGTCCATCCGTCGTACAAATAGACTAGGGTTCCCGGAAACCATTGGTCAAGCGGGCAAATTCCGCCCGACCCGATTGCGATCCAAGATCCCGGCGCAAATCTACGCGCGCTCGCTAATAACTGTCAACATTTGCCGCGCGATGTTACAAAATCACGCACAATATCTTGGAAGGTGATTGTAATTCTTAGAATTCATCTATGATAATATTATCAGGAGCCGGCCGGCGCCGCGCCTGGACGGCGCCCACGCCATCGGGAATAATGCCGCGCACGGCGAAGTCGGGGCCGGCAACGGGATCGCGCGGCGCAAGGGCGGGCATGCAGAACAGCGAGAACGGCAAGGCGGCCGCGGCGGGAACGGGGCGGGGCCAGCGGCCGACCATGACCGATGTGGCGAGCGCGGCGGGCGTATCGCAGACCACCGTTTCGCTCGTGCTCAACCACGCCGACGGCGCGCGGCTGTCGGCGCAGACGCGCCAGCGCGTATTCGAGGCGGCCAACCGGCTGGGCTACCGGCTGGTGCGCCGCGGCGGCACCGGGCCGGGCGCGGGCGCGGGCACCACCATCGGATTCGTCGCCGACGAGATCTCGACCGACCCTTGGGTGGCGATCGGTCTCGACGGCGCGCGCGAGAAGGCGTGGGAGCACGGGCTCACGCTCAGCGTCGCGGTCACCCGCGGCGATGTCGAGATGGAACGCACGATGCTCGCGCAGATGGGCGCGCTACCCCTGCTCGGACTGATCTACGCCACCATCAACACGCGCGAGGTGACCCTGCCGCCCGCGCCGCTCTCCGTGCCGGTGGTGCTGCTGAACTGCTACACGCCCGACCGCTCGCTGCCCTCGATCGTGCCGGGCGAGGTGGCCGGGGGACACGCCGCCACCGCCTATCTGCTGCGCGCCGGGCATCGGCGCATCGGCTATATCAACGGCGAGCCGCGCATGGACGCTTCGCGCGACCGCCTCAAGGGCTACCGCCAGGCGCTGGCCACCGCCGACCTGCCCTTCGATCCCGAGCTGGTGCGCGACGGCAACTGGCAGCCCTTGGAGGGCTATCGCC